>DAOVDS010000150.1 GCA_030669415.1 bacterium | reverse complement strand
TGGTCGATAATCCGCCTTCCCACAAGCTCCGCATGATTTGTTGCCTCCTCATACGTTGTGTTCCGTTCTGGCCTGGTGGTTAGCCTTTAGCCAGGCTGGATTGTCCAGCTTGCCCACATCAGCTTCCCTTGGCGCACTCATGGCTTTACCTCCATGCAAAGTACTTTGCAACACAAAGTAGAGTTCAAAAAATTTTTCGCCGCAAAGGTCATCTCTTCTTCTTGGTGTTTCTCCTGCCGCGTTTCCCCGCGGTATTCTCACCTATGAGGCGATTGCGCCGGACAATCTTCTCAAGCATATTGATGTATTCCTGGAATGCTTTGCGGCCCTTCTTCGTCAGGCGCATCCTGGTCAGCGGTTTGCGGCCGCGGAAGCTCTTCTCAATCTTGATATAGCCGGCCTCCTCGAGGGTCCGGGCGTGGGTGCTCAGGTTGCCGTCCGTCAGGGAGAGCGACTCCTTGAGCTCGTTGAAGCTCATCTGGGGCACGACCGCCAGCGTCGAGACGATCGCGAGCCGGACACGCTCGTGAATTATCGGGTCTATCTTCTCAGGCTTAACCCGCATTTCTCACACCTCTTTAACGTCCGGCTGGCGGTGGCGTAGCCACTCTTGTAAGTGTGCCTGTGGCACCGCCCCAGGCCGCGTCCTCCGCGCTCGGCTCCTCGACGTATCTACTGATACGCCTGCGGTGCCTCACTTGTGCGTCCTTGCCTGGAACCAAAATCGCTTCGCCGGTGTCATACACTCTGTTCTTGCACCAAAGTGCGTCTTTGGCCCTTAAACCGGCGCCATTGCGGCTATTGCACGTCTCACCGTCAAACATGTGTGAGAAATGCGGGCTAAATGCTCCGCTCATTGCCCAGTGCCCTGCCCTCTCTTGCGAATCACCAGTATCCCGAACAGGATATGCAACAGCCCGAACGAGAGCGCCGTCAGCAGCAGCCCGTAGCTTTCGAAAAATAGCAGCCCGAGGGCCCCCGCGGCCATGAAGGCCAGTCCCAGCAACCTCGGCAGGCGCACCGAAAAGAGCCCCGCCGCGTAGACGCCCGTGCCGTAGCACATCATCCAGACTGGCGCGACATACTGTATCTGCGCATCATACATCAGTTTCAGGGTGAGGACAATGGCGACAAACACGCTCGGCGTCAGCGAGAACGCGGCGAATCGTCCGGGCCTGCCCACCGGGTCGACGGAGCGCTTTCTCGCCGCCCGCGTGGTCAGGATTATCTCCTGCGAAATCGCGGCGATTCCGATAATTGTCCACATAATGCAAAAGCCAAGCTGAACTTCGAGTGAGTAGCCCAGGAGCACCGAGTAGTCGAAAGACCCTATTATGAAGTAGCTCACCACGCAGCCCGCCAGCGCCAGCAGGCCGCCGATTATGGCAGGCGGGCCCGGCAGGAGGGTGTAGAGGGTGGTTCGTTCCATGATACGCTGGATTTCCCGCATTCGGTCGAGTGCTTCCTGGTGCTCCATGACAGATACTCCTTCGGGCAGTGTTGGGTATGGCAGTTACTTTGCTCTACAAAGTACTTTGCAGCATCAATCGCGGTTTGTCAAGGAGAAATCAGAGAATTGCCAAGATTTTCGAAATTCAGCGCCAATTACCGCCGCCATCTTCATTGCGGCCAACGGCGGCTAATGCCTGATAAGCAGTTCGGGGTTATCAACCCAGAGCGCGAAGTAGGGGTACTTGCCCGTTTTCTCCTTCAAGTAAATCAAGAACGGCCGGTCGAAGATGAGAGTTTTCAACTCTCCTGGTCCCTGCTCGCATGGGGTTACAATCCTCGCCTCGGACTTGACGACGGCTCCTTTTTCATCAAGCTTGAAGCGAACTGTTTGCACAGCGTAGTCAATGCCGTATTTCTCAAAGCCCTTGTTTGTGAAGCTTCTCCCGCACAGTTGCTCGAAATAATGCTCAATGTTGAAATTGAGTTTGGGAATTTGCACTGTTTCAACCTCATCCATGTACGCTTTCTTCCCATTCTCAATACGCGCCTGGACCGCCTTGATTGTTTCAAGCAGTGTTTTCTCCGGTTTGACTTTCGCAAGGACGATTTCATCTTCGGACGAATCAGGTTTCAACGTGATGACAAAATCGGAGTTGTCTCTGTAGTCCGGAATCCCGACCTGCGCAGCCATCTTCAGGTGCTTCTCCTTGTCCGAATGCTTCCTTATCCCGAAAGCTTGAATCTTTGCTGCCGCGCCATCTGAAGATGTGAAGCTTACAGCGTCTTTAAGACTCTCAAATGCAACCTTGAACCTCAGGACCTTCTGCAGATAAGCATATGCGAAGACCGAATCCTCCGCAAGCATGTCGTTCACCACGGGCGCTTCGCCGCCGAATTTCTCTTTCAGCGCCTTGTTGACCTTCCCCAGAATCCCCTCCCAGTCATAGCCGGCCATTGCAACGTAGCAGTCTTCCGAGATGTCTGCCTTTGTAGAGAGACCCTTGTTAAGGAACTTGACAAGCGGCGGTTCGTTGGTGAGGTGCACATCCTCCTTTATCTTGTCGTCCCTCAGCTCGTTCCAGGCCAGTTGGAAGGTGCAGCAGAAGAGGAGGTTTCTGCCGGCCGTGATTTTCTCTTCCACGTGAGCAGTAATGTCAGTTGCTTTGAGCGCTTTGGATTCTATCTGTTCGGTTTCTTGCTGCGACCATAGGTCAGCAGCCGCACGCTCTGGAGCTTCCACGGCGTTATCGGAAGTGCAGCCGGCACACGTCAGCCACAATATCAGCACATAACACGACAATGTAGTGGAACAGGTTTTCACTGCACCGCCCTCCCCTGGAAAAATCCGCACTTATATCATAGCACGGATTTCAGCAGGGGGCAAATGTTTTGGCGACAGGGGCGTCAGCGCATCTTGCCCATTTCTTTGATAAGCTGGCGCAGGAAGGGGCCGAATTCTTCTTCGTTTCGCTCGTCAACTTTGACGAGGTTTTCGTGCGCTTTGCGAATCAGCCTCATGCGCTCGGTTTGGGTGGCTGCGAACTCCGGGAGCGGCTGAAGCTCCACCTTGGGCAGGTCGGTATCTCCCTGCTTTATGCGAAGGACATTGTCGAGGCCCAGGCCTTCGAGCAGCCCCTCGCAGTGCGGCTGGGCGTTGATAATCATGAGCGATTCAGCCATCGGGGGCGCAAGAGAAGCCATCTCCACAAGGGTGCCCATGAATGTGGAGTCCATGGTGGAACACTGTATCAGGTCAATTATGAATTTCTGGTACCCCTCGACAATCATGCGCTTGGCGAAATCCTGCAGCGTGGGGCAAATCTTCATGTTGCCGGGACCGCTTATGCGCACATAGACCGCGTCACCGCTGCGGGCCACCATCATCGTATGGTGCGGATTCACTGGTTTTTTTCGCACGACCCACCTTGCTCCAAAGTTCAGTCTTCGCATTCAGTCAGCCTGTTTCAAACAGTAACTGCTCGCTTGTGCGAAGGGTTCAGGTTTCAGTCTTCAGTCCCTGTTGCCTGCTGGGCGTGAGCCTGGTCCTCTTCGCACCGGCGGCGCAGGCGTTCCCATCGCACATCGACATCGTTCTGCAGGGCCGCGAGCAGCTCGGCGTTCTCGGGATTCTTGAGATGTGCGAACCTGCCCTGTCTCTCTGTGTACTCTGTTATTGGCAGCTTCTCCTTGGGCGTGTAGTTGAGCTTGTAGATGCCGTCCTCGACCTCATAGAGGGGCCAGAAGCAAGTGTTGACGGCGAGGCGGGCGAGCTCGATGGAGTCCTCCATCTTGGAGCGCCACCCGCGGTAGCACGGGGCGAAGGCGTTGATAAACGCCGCGCCGGGTTTCTCGATGGCTTTCTTGACCTTCTGGTGCAGGTCCTTCCAGTTGTGGGGCGCCACCTGCGCCACGTAGGGGAGGTTGTGAGCCACCATTATCGCGGTCAGGTCCTTGTGCGGCTGCTTCTTGCCCGGGATTGCGCTGCCTGCGGGCGCGGTATTTGTCGAGGCGCCGCGGGGGGTCGCGCTGGAGCGCTGGATGCCGGTGTTCATGTACGCCTCGTTGTCGTAGCAGACGTAGAGCATGTCGTGGTTTCGCTCCATGGCGCCCGAGAGCGACTGCAGGCCGATGTCGAAGGTGCCCCCATCGCCCCCGAAGGCGACGAACTTTATCTCTTCGGTAATCTTGCCCTTTTTTTTGAGCGCCTGGTACGCCGTCTCGATGCCGGAACAGGTTGCGGCGCTGTTCTCGAACGCATTGTGAAGGAACGAGCACCCCCACGCGGTGTAGGGATAGATTGTCGATACCACTTCCATGCAGCCGGTGGCGCAGGTTGCGACAACCGGGTACTCGATAGCCAGTAGGACGTGGCGCATGACGATTGGCGCAACGCACCCCGGGCATGCCCTGTGGCCGGGCAGGAAACGGTTCTCTCTTGTCGCCAGTTCTTTCAGAGTAGGTGCCATGTCAGCTCTCCCATTCAAAGCACCCCCGGGCTGAAGCCCGAGGCTTCTATTTCTATTCGCGCAGCCCTATGTAGGCTGGTTCGTGGTCTATCTCGCCGGTTTTGACCAGCTCGGCGAGCTTGTCAATGTGCCCCGTGAAGTCCTCTACAGTAATATCTCTTCCGCCGAGACCGTAGATAGCTTCTACTATGGGCATCTCCAGCTCCATATCGTAGCCGACCGCCTTGATTTCGGTCACCACAGGTCCCCTGTGGCCGAAGGAAATCGCGCGGTCGAAGACGCAGACGAGCTTCGCCTTCTCCAGTGCCGCCGCAATCTCTCTCACGGGGAACGGCCTGAAGACGCGCAGCTTCAACAGCCCCGCCTTGATGCCCTTCTCGCGGGCCTCGTCAACCGCAACCTTGGCGGTGCCGGCGGCAGAGCCCATAACCACAAGCACAATCTCGGCATCATTGAGCCTGTGGCTCTCAAAGTAACTATACTTCCTGTCGGTGAGCCCGGCGTATTCCCCGCTTACCTGCTCGATTACGGGGAGCGCGTTTTTCATAGCTTCGACCTGCTGTCGCTTGTGCTCGAAGTAGAAGGGCGGCAGGTCCAGGCCGCCTATGGTGATTGGCTGCTTGGTGTTCAGCAGAGAGTACGCGGGGGAGAACTCGCCGATAAACTTCCCTACCTGCTCGCGGTCGAGCACTTCAAGCACCTGCATGGTGTGGCTGATAATGAAGCCGTCGAAGCAGACCATGACAGGCAGCAGCACGTCGGGGTGCTCGCCGATTCTGACACCCATTACGAGGTTGTCGTAAATCTCCTGGCTGTCCTCGCAGAAGAGCTGTATCCAGCCCGAGTCGCGAGCGCCCATTGAGTCGGAGTGGTCGTAGTGGATGTTGATGGGCGCGGAAAGCGCGCGGTTGACAATAGCCATGACTATCGGAAGCCGGTAGGACGAGGCTATGTAGACGATTTCCCACATGAGCGCCAGGCCCTGCCCGCAGGTCGCGGTCATCGTGCGCGCGCCGCCGGCCGCGGCGCCCACGCAGGCGCTCATGGCGGAGTGCTCGCTCTCGACAGTTACAAGCTCTGTGTCCATCTCGCCGTCGTGGACGTACTTCGCCACATCGTGCATAAGCTCTGTCTGCGGGGTAATGGGGTAGCAGGCTACCACGTCCGGGTTGATATGCTTGAACGCAAGCGCGCCTGTCTCATTGCCAGTAAGTGCTATTCTCTCTCCCATTGAAAGTTCTCCTCTGTTTCTTCCGCGCCGCAGGCTTCAGGAGCCCCTGTGGGACCGCGGCTAAACATCCGCGGGATGAATCCCGCGGCTTTATACAGCCTGGCTCTCTTTCTCGCGCGCCTCGCTCTCGAGAACCATCTCTATCGCCTCGGCCTTCGGCGGGCATTCCTTCGCGCAGATGCCGCAGCCCTTGCAGTGAAGGTAGTCAATACCAACAACCTTGCCATCCTCGACGAGAATTGATGCATCAGGGCAGTAGGCCCAGCAGCGAAAGCACTGGATGCACTTCTCGGAGTCCCAGATGGGCCGGTACGTGCGCCATGAACCTGTATGATAGTGCACGCTGGAGCCGGGCTCTTCTATTATGCCGGACATGGGCTCTTCTCGCCACGTCAGCAGTTTGCCGTAGTCTCTCATGTCGAGAATCCTTTCGCGCTAACCTTCGGCGCTGACTTCCTCGTAGGCACGCTCAAGCGCCTTGATGTTGCCTTCCACTATGCGGGAGCCGAACTTGGCCTCGAACTTCTTCTTGATGTCGCGCTTGCAGCTATCGAGTGACAGAAGCTCGGTCGCCTTGAGCAGCGCCCCGATAACAGGCACGTTGGGTATCGGCCTTCCTATCTCGTCGATTGCGATGGCTGTCGCATCAACAGTGTAGACTTTCCCCCCCTCGAGCTTCAGCCGGTCCCGCATCTGCGCCGGTGTAAGCTTGGTGTTGAAAACAAACAGCGTGTCCCTGTCCGTGCCGAGCGTGACATCGACCGCATCGAGAAGCGAGTCATCCAGCACAATCACCGCGTCAGGCCGGGTTATGCCGCAGTGAACCGTGACGGGCTCCTTGGATATCCTTGTGTAGCCCTTCATTGGCGCGCCCATCCGCTCGGGCCCGTACTCGGGGAACCCTTGCGAGTACTGGCCTTCATCCATCGCGGCGTGGGCCACCATGGTGGCGGCGGTCTTGGCGCCCTGCCCGCCGCGACCGTGCCAGAGTATTTCGTACATCTTCTTGCCCATAGCAGGCCTCCCCCCGTTGAGTTGGTTACCCTGGGTCACAGAAGCAAAGAAGTTTCGAGACCGTGGGTTTGAGCTCGGTCCTGTTCACAATCATGTCGAGGAACCCCTTGGCCAGGAGGAACTCCGAACGCTGGAACCCCTTCGGGAGCTCGCCGTGGATAGTCTGTTTTATGACGTTCGGGCCCGCAAACCCCACCAGCGCATCCGGCTCGGCCAATATGAAATCCCCCAGGGCCGCGAAACTCGCCATCGCACCGCCCATCGTGGGGTGCGTGAGTATCGATACAAACACTATGCCGGCCTCGTGCAGGCGCGACAGCGCGGCCGAGGTCTTCGCCATCTGCATAAGCGACAGCATGCCCTCATCCATGCGGGCCCCACCGCCTGACCCGCTCACAAACACAAGCGGAATGCCGCCCTTGAGCGCGGTCTCCGCTATCCGGCAGATTTTCTCTCCCACCACCGAGCCCATCGACCCCATGAGGAACTGCGGGTCTGTCACGCCGAAAGCGACATCCCGGCCCCCTATCTTGCCCGTGCCCACGACGCAGGCGTCGGTGAGGCCCGTCCTGTCCTGCGCATCCGTGAGCCGCTCGCGGTAAGCCCTCTTGCCCTTGAACTCGAGCGGGTCCACCGGCATCATGTCGTGGTACAGCTCCGTGAAGCTGCCCTCGTCGAGCATAATATCCACGCGATTCTTGGCCCCGATGGTGTTGTGGAAGTTGCACTCGGGGCAGACCTTCATCAGCTCCTCGAAGTCTTCCTTGTAGACGACCTCGTTGCACTTTTTGCAGCGCATCCAGCGCTCGTCAAGCTCTTCTTCGTCTTTCTTCTTGTAGAGACCCAGCTTCCTGAAACCGCTCCAGACCATTCTACACCCTCACTATCTCATCCAAACCCGTGCTCCCTCGAGAGCTCCCTCCACCAGGTCCGCGACCGCGGCCGCACGGTCCTCTCTGCCGAAGACGGCCGAGCCGGCCACGAAGATATTGGCGCCTGCCGCCGCGGCCTCGCGCACCGTCCCCGGCGCAATCCCGCCGTCTATCTGGATATCCGCCTGCGGCCCCATGCGCTCCCTCAGCGCGCTAACCTTCGGCAGCACCTCCGGCATGAACTTCTGCCCGGCAAAGCCCGGCTCAACGCTCATTACAAGCACCATGTCAACTTTGTCAAGCACGTTTTCTATTGCTTCAACCGGCGTCTTCGGTTTTATGGTCACTCCCACCTTCTTGCCCAGACGCCGGATTTCCTCAATTACTCGGGCAGGTTCGGGCGCGACCTCTATGTGGAAGTTTATGAGGTCTGCTCCGGCCTGCGCGAACGGCTCGGCAAACTTGAGTGGGTCATCTATCATGAGGTGTACATCAAGGAAGAGGCTGCTCGCCTTCCTCACGGACTTCACGACCGGCGGCCCGATAGTTATGTTGGGCACGAAATGGCCATCCATGACATCAATATGCAGCCACTTGACGCCCGCCCGCTCGACCTGTGCTATGTCAGCGCCGAGCTTCGAGAAGTCACACGACAGCATTGATGGGGCTATCATAACTTGCGTCATCGCAGCCTTGGTTCCGGGGTTATATCCCAAGCTCAATGTAGAGCCCGTCGCCCTCGTCGAACAGGCGAAGCTTCTCAGGCTTACCCTTGAGCAAATCATTCATGTCTGCAACCATCTTCTGCAGGAGTTTGTATACCTGCAGCTCCCGGATGTTGCAGTTAACCTCGTACATTTCCTCGTACTTTTTCTTCGTCTCCACGTTCATCTTCTGGAAGCTGTCCGCTTCCACAATTTTCTTGAGCGCAGTCTTGTCTATTTCGACCGCATGCCCTTTTCCAGCCATAACTCCCCCTCTCAAAAACCGAAGTTTTACCTGTCCTGAAGAACAGCAATACCCGGCAGCTCTTTGCCTTCAAGAAACTCCAGACTCGCCCCGCCGCCGGTGGAGATATGCGAAATCCCGTCCGCAAGGCCGAACTTCTCCACCGCGGCCGCGGAGTCCCCGCCACAGCACACGCTGTACGCATCCGAATCAGCAATCGCCCGTGCCACCGCGCGTGTCCCCGCGGCAAAAGAGTCCCACTCGAACACACCCATGGGCCCATTCCACAAAATCGTCTTCGCGGCGCCTATGATTTCACCATACCTGGCTGCCGTCTGCTCGCCAATGTCCATGCCCATCAGGTTCTCGGGGATCTCGCTGCCTGCCTCGACCGGCTCGGCACCTTCCTCGAAGGCCTGCGCCACTATGTGGTCAACTGGCAGGAATATCTGCCCGCCCAGCGCCGCCGCGTGCTTGCCAGTCTCGCGTGCGATATCAAGCTTGTCCTCTTCGACCCTGCTCTTCCCTACCGGCGCTCCCTCTGCCGCAAGAAGGGTGTAAGCCATTGCGCCGCCGACAATGATTGAGTCCACCCTGGGCAGCAGGTTGCGAATCAACCCTATCTTGTCCGAGACTTTCGCCCCCCCCAGCACTGCGACATACGGCTTCTCAGGCCGCTCCAGCAGCTTGCCGAGAACCTCCATCTCTCTTGCCATCAGATAGCCGGCAACCGCCGGGAGGTGTCCGGCAATTCCGACCGTGGAAGCATGTGCCCGATGCGCAGCACCGAACGCGTCATTCACAAAGACATCGCCGAGCCCGGCAAGCTCCCTTGCAAAGCCGGGGTCGTTTTTCCTCTCCTGCGGATGAAAACGCACATTCTCCAGGAGCACGACATCACCCGGCCCAAGCCTGCCCAGCGCTTCCTTCACATCCGGCCCGATACAGTCACCGAGCTTCTCCACGCCCCTGCCCAGCAGCTCCGAGAGCCTCTCGGCAACAGGGTCAAGGCGCAGCTCCTCGACCACCCTGCCCTTGGGCCGGCCCAGATGGCTCATAACAACCGCGATGCCGCCGGACTCGATAATCCTGTTGAGAGTCGGGAGCACCCGGCGAATCCTGACATCGCTTGTTATCCGGCCATCTTTCAGGGGGACGTTGAAGTCCACCCGCAGAAGTACCCGCTTGCCGGCAAGTTCAATGTTGTCAATTGTCTTCTTCAAGACCTGCTCCGAAAAACCTCAAGTCAAGGGGGATAAGGATGCAGAATGCAGAATGAGGCATACGGAGAATGAAGAATATAATATACAGGATACAGAATGGAATTCGCCGTACGGCGAATCGCGCTTCGCGCATCCTTATCCACCCTGTATTCTGCCTTCTGTATTCTGTATTCTTCATTTCAGCCCTGTATCCTGACCTTCTGTCCGCCGTACGGCGGACTGTATTCTTTCCAAAGAGAGAATATCTCCCTCTCTCCGTTATCTCCATATCTCCTTTTCTTACACCTTTATTTCAGCGAGTTCAGCTTGGCCATCAGGTCGGCCAGCCGGCTCGAATACCCCCACTCGTTGTCGTACCAGCCGCATACCTTTATGAGACTGCCCGAGACGCTCGTGCACCCGGCATCAAAGATGCATGAATGCGGG
>DAOVDS010000227.1 GCA_030669415.1 bacterium | reverse complement strand
ACAATATACACGTTGCCCGAGCCATCTGAGGCTACTGAGGGTTCGACCTGGGCGGAAGTGCCGGCATCATCGTTTACCTGAATGGATGTCGCCCACGTGGCACCGGCATCCAGCGAGACGGAGAAGTAGATGTCCGCATTGCCGTTTCGATAATCAGTCCAGACCGCATATACGGTATCACTTTCCGCGGCAAGTTTCGGTGATTCGGCCCCTGCCGTTCCCGTGTCGTCATCCGCCCGGACATTCGGCTCCCACTGGCCAAGGGCGAAGTTATCGAGGATGAAGTTGCTCGTAGCGGAAGGCAGGCTCGCCTTGCGCGTTGTGGCGGTAATCATTATCCTGGCATTGTCTTCGTTGACGCAGCCGGCATCGGTAACCGAGTCCCAGACAAAGCTATGCGCGATGCCGCGCTGGTTCGTGGACAGCAGAGTTGTTCCGTCTCCGCCGACTCCTTCGGTGGCGTCGTAGTAGTGCAGTCCGCCGTCGAGGGAGTACTCGACCTTTATGCTGGCTGGGTAGCTGTCGGTATCGTACAGGACATAGGAGATAATCACATCGCCCGAGCGCGGCTCGTCCGGGGTTGTCACCTCGACACGCGGCGCAGGCCGCTCCCTCTTGCTGCAGCCCATTGCCGCAATCAGCAGCAGCACACTCGCCAGCGCTGCCGCCAAAACACGTTGCGTTCTTGTCAGTCTCACAATGTACCTCCAGGATAAGCGTTGGATACTTTATACTTCCCGGAACCGGATATGTCAAGAAAACACCTTTTGACCCGGCGGGTGATATTCCGCAGCACCCCGGGTTAACGCAAAAATGGCAAAAAGTTCTTGACAACACTGCACATTGGCTGGCAACATTAGAGTTTGAGCGACAGTTAGGGCTTGATAGCTCTAAGGGCGATTAGCTCAGTTGGTTAGAGCGCCAGCTCGACAAGCTGGAGGTCGCTGGTTCGAGCCCAGCATCGCCCATTTCCTGGGAGGGAAGGAAGCGATATTGCAGCGTATGGCCTTTGTGGCTGTTCTGATTGCGCTCTGCGGTGGGTGCAGGACTGTTTCCACCGCGATGATTGATGACAGGGATGTTTTCATTACAACCGGGGACCTGGCGCAGGAGTACGAGCCGAAGGCGCTGATTGAGGTCAGGCAGTCGGGCCTGATGATATTCGGTTTTATACCTGTCGCGACAGGTACTTTGCAGGAGGCGTGCGAGCGCATCACGGCGGAGGCGAAGAAGGTGGGGGCCGACGCGGTGATTAACCTGCAATACTGGGTACACAAATCGCCGTTTCCTATTTCTTTTTTCTGGTGGAAGCGGGGCGCGACCGTCAAGGGCATGGCGGTCAAGCGGAAAGGAAATTAGGGGCTGCAAGCTTCATGTTAGGAGGAATTCAGATGACAAAAGGCCTTGGCCTGCTTGTCTTGACAGCCGCGTTGATTGTCGGCCTGCCGGCGTTCGCCGGGAACGACGAAGAAGAAACACACAAGGGCCTACTCTCGTTTTCTTTTGACCCGGGAGAGTTCTTCCAGGCAGGACCTGCAGGTGCAGAAGAGAAGCCGGCCTCCGGGGATGGTGAAGCCGGGGAGGAGAAGGTCAAAGATGCCAGGGTCTTTGTGAAATTTGCCCTGTTCGGCCTTTTCCGGTTCCATTCGAGGGAAGGCGACCCGGATACCTTCAATATGCCCGGCGCGTACATCAGAGGCGAGGGCGAGTGGAAGAACTACAAAGTCTCCTTCATGACAAACGCCGCGGTCACGAACACCCTGACCTGGGCCTACATCGACATGGCTCCGTGGATAGAGCACAAGGACAAGCTCAAGCTGCGGCTCGGCGTTTTCGCCGTGCCTTTCGGGCTGCAGATACAGACGTTCCCGTTCGACCTGACCTCGGTTGAGTATAGCATGATAGTGCAGGATGTGACTGACGTTATCGGAATATATGACACGGGAGCGATGGTGCACGGTCGTTTCAAGGTGCAGGATGGCGGCATCAACTACGCTCTCGCTATCCTCAACGGCGAGTTTGCCACCACGGCCGACACCAACGATGCCAAGAACCTCGCCGGACGGATAGGCTTCGAGTTCACACCCTTCTTTGAGGTTGGTGCTTCTTTCTACAAGGGCAAGTTCACAGACAACATCTGGAATTTCGACACCTATTCCGAGCGCTTCGGTGTTGACCTGAAGTGGACACCCGGCGAGTTCAGGGTCCGCGGCGAATATATCGGCGCTTCCGAGGACCCGGAGTCCCACTATTCCGGGTCCCCGCCCGTGTTTGACCGCGGCGTAATGGAGCGCGCAGAGGGCTGGTGGCTTGATGTCGGCATGTTCCTCTGGGTGAATGAGAAGATAAGCAAGAAGTATGACAAGCGCGGATTCGAGATTTACGGCCACTTCCAGGGATTTGCGCCGCCGCGCAACGATGCAATGGAAGCGGCGACCGGGCACGCCTACAGAACACAATTCGTGTACGGCATAGGCATCAATGTGCATCTTTCCAAGGATGTCAAGCTTCAGGCTCTCTGGCAGCACCTCGACCTCGGCGCTTACAATCTTGGCAAGTACTCCGGGTATAACCCCAAGAAGCGCGACGATGTGATTTTTGTGCAGCTTGCCGTCGCTGTCTTCTAATCTCCCGGTCTGAGACAGCCGCCGCGGGCAAAGCCTGCTGAGAGAACCTGACTTCCAGAGACTGCGCGCAAGCTGCAAGCCGCGCGGCAGCGGACAGGGCAATCGGGGCCGGCAATGGACGAGGAAAGGCGAAGAGACCTCCTGTCAAGGCTGGTGCAGGTGGATGGCGCGTTACGCCAGCCCGCCATCACCGCCCTCGTCGCGCGTTACGGCCGGGCGGCAGTGACTGAAGCTGTCCGCGAATCCCTGCAATCGCTGCGGGAAAAGATTCTTGCCGGTGCGGACGTCGAAGTGACTGAGCAGTTGCTTGCCGATGTCGTAGCTGCATCGCTTGACAGAGTATTCTCGCCGAGCCTTTGCCGCGTGGTCAATGCTACGGGGATAATCATACACACCGGCCTCGGGCGTGCAGTTATCCCTCGTGAATGCCTCGACGCGCTGGAAGAGGCAGCTTCGGGATACTGCCTGCTGGAGATGAGCCGCGAGTCGGGGAAGCGCTCGCACCGCATGGAGCACGTGGAGGAACTGCTCACACGCATTACCGGCGCCGAGGCCGCCCACGTCGTAAACAATGACGCGGCGGCTGTAATGCTCGCGCTGGGGACCCTTGCGCCTGAGAAGGAGGCAATCTGCTCACGCGCGGAGCAGGTTGAGATAGGGGGGTCTTTTCGCCTGCCTGAGATTATCACGGCCAGCGGCGTCAAGCTCGTGGATGTGGGGACAACCAACCGGACCTACATTTCAGATTACGAGAACGCCATAAACGAGAACACGGGCGTCATCATTAAGGCCCATACTTCCAACTACCGCATCATCGGCTACGTGGCACGGCCCAGGCTTGAGGAGCTTGTTGAAGTCGGCCGCAGGCACGGCGTGCCCGTGGTGTACGATATCGGCTCCGGCGCATTCGTGGGGTTTTCCGGCGAGCCCATCGTGCAGGATGCCGTGGCCACAGGTGTTGACGTGGTTTCCTTCTCGGGCGATAAGCTTCTTGGCGGGACGCAGTCTGGAATAATTGTCGGGAAGAAGGAGCATGTCTACCGAATCAAGAAAAACCCTCTCGCGCGGGCCGTGCGCGTCGGCAAGATGACCCTTGTGCTGCTTGAGGCGCTTCTGAAGATATATCTCGACCCTGACAGCGCCGGTGAGCGGATTCCTGCCCTGGCGATGCACCGCACGCCTCTTGAGGATGTGGCGAGGCGGGCACGGTCCTTCGCGCGCAGAATCAAGCGCGAGAAGCTCCCCTGGAGCGTCGAGGTGGTCGAGTCTGTAAGCGAGCTTGGGGGCGGCTCCACGCCCGGCGAGGAGATACCGTCCATGGCTGTCGCGCTGGCCGCCGGCCCCGTTACCGCGGATGAACTCGCCAGGGAACTGCGTACAGGCAAGCCGTGCATCTTCCCCTATACCCGCGGGAACCACGTTCTCTTCGACCTGCGTACAATGCTGCCGGGCGACGAGAACCTGGTCATTGCTTCGCTGAAGCAAATCGCCGCTTCGGTCTGACAAAATGCTTTCACCATGCTTTTTCTCCACTCCGGCATGGTGCTTCCTCTATTTTTTCGACTGCTCCGGGGTTTGTTCGAGGATTTCGCCGATTATCGCGTCCCGGTCGATGCCCTCGGCTTCGCCTTCGAAGTTCAGAATGACCCTGTGTCGCAGAGCGGGTGCGGCTGCAGCTTTCAGGTCTTCGAACGAGACGTTGTAGCGCTCCCTTATCAGCGCGCGCACCTTGGCGCCCAGAATCAGCGCCTGCATGCCGCGAGGACTCGCACCGTAGCGGATGTACTTCTTCACAAGCGGTGTCGCAAGCTCGTTGTCAGGGTGCGTGGCCAGGACAACCCGGGCGGAGAACTCCGTCACGTGGCTTGCCGCAGGCACCTGCCGGACAAGCTGCCTCATGCGCAGGATATCTTCACCGTGACTCACCTCGTGGACTTCCGGCAGTTGCTCGCCGGTCGTGCGCTCGGCTATCTTGACAAGCTCCGCGAGTGAGCTTGTCTTCAGAAGCAGCTTGAAGAAAAACCTGTCAAGCTGTGCCTCGGGCAGCGGGTAGGTGCCTTCCATCTCAAGCGGGTTCTGCGTCGCCATCACAAAGAACGGCACTTCAAGCTCGTATGTGTTGCCGCCTACAGTGACGTGTTTCTCCTGCATTGCCTGCAGCAGTGCCGACTGCGTCTTGGGAGTGGCCCTGTTTATCTCGTCGGCCAGGACAATGTTGCCGAATATCGGTCCCTGCTTGAACTCGTAGCTCTTGCGGCCCGACTCCGCCTCAACCACGATGTCCGTCCCGACAATGTCCGAAGGCATAAGGTCAGGCGTGAACTGGATGCGCGAGAACTTCCCTCCTATTGACTGTGCCAGAGTCTGGACCATGAGCGTCTTACCCAGTCCCGGCACTCCCTCAAGCAGCGCATGCCCGTCGGCCAGAAAGCAAATCAGTGTCCGCTCCACAGCTTTCTCGTGGCCGACAAGCACGCTCTTCATATTCTCGACTATCGCCGCGTAGTTCTTGTGGAAATGCTCAATTCCTTCAGAAAGCAGTTTTTCCTCAGTCACGCTTTGATCCTCCCGGGAATTGCAGGGCCGCCATCTTACCAGACCCGCGTCTTGCCTGCAAGCGATTTCACTCGCAATTGCCCGCTCCTCATTCCTCATTTGCCTGTCGTGCCATTCCTGCCGCCTCCCGTAGTCCGCCCGGAATCCCGTTTGGCTATTTCCTTGAGCGCTTCTGCGGCCCAGGCGCGAACACTGGAGTTCTTGTCTTTGAGAGCTTTGGTGAGAAGCCCGACAGCGCTTTCTCCTCCTATCTTGCCCAGGGCCCGAGCGGCATTCATGCGCACATACCAGACTTCGTCTTCCAGGACACTGCCAAGGGCCTCAATAGACCTCTTGTCGCCCAAATCGCCCAGTGCCTCTGCGGCACAACCGCGGGTATACTCACTCTTGCCTCTCAAAGCTTCAGTCAGAGCCTCAACCGCACTCCTGTCGCCTATTCCGCCCAGCGCACAGGCGGCGGCACCGCTGACTCCGGCGTCCTCGTCTTTAAGAGCCTTTATCAGCGGCTCGACGGCCCTCCTGTCACCGATACTCCCGAGTGTCTGCGCCACAAACAGCCGGGCAGTCGGCTCTTCATGTTTCAGCACTTCAGTCAGAGAGTCAACCGCGGCTTCTCCTATCTTTTCCAGCGCTCTTGCGGCAAACAACGCAGCGGCCGTGTTACCATCTTTGAGTACCTCAATGAGCGCATCAACAGCTTTCTTGTCCGGTATCATGTAGAGTCCTTCTGCGGCATAACGGCGCACCTGCCCGTCGTGGTCTTTCAAGGCCTGCATGAGATGCTCAACTGCTCTCTTGTCGCCGAGCTTTCCCAATACCCTCGCAGCCGAGGCACGGACATGCGCGCTTTCGTCCTTCAGGGCTGCTGTAAGTGGCCCAACCGCGGGGGTGCCTATAGCCATCAATGCTTCCTCGATAGAGCCGCGCACCCGGTAGTCTTCGTTTCTCAGTTTCAGAACAAGCCTCTCTGCGGTAAAGAACATCGCAAGCAGGCGCCCAAGCTGTTCCTTTACCTCGGGGTCACTGGTTGACTCGCGGGCCTTCAGCAGCCGCTCGACCACGAGACTGTCCCAGTTCCCTTCTATCAATTCCTCAAGCCCGGTGTAAGCGTTTACACGGTCCTTGTATGAGTCACTTGCCAGTTGTCTGAGCAGTCCGGTGACCCGGGCTCCGGGTTCCTCATCCGGAGGTTGCTCAACAGCGTCACCTGTGGCGCGGTCTGGCAGCGTTACAGGCAACGCGGCTAAACCTTCACCATGCTTTTTCTCCACTCCGGCATGGTGCTTCCAGGGCGGCACCTGCGCGCACCCGGCTGCAGTTATTATGACAACTGTGAGGTAAACCATACGTTTATTCATCTTTGTTCTTCTCGTACCACTTCTTCCACTTCTCGTAATCCTCACCAAAATCCTGACCGGTTATCTTCTTCAAAGCTTCGGCACCACGGCGGCGCACAGCACCCTGTTCGTCTCTTAGTGTGTCGAACAGAGAACCAATTGCTTTCTTGTAACTTATCTTCCCAAGTGCCCGCGCAGCGGAGGCGCGCACGCACCACTCGTTATCTTTCAACGCCGCAACAAGAGGTTCAACCGCGTTTCTGTCACCGATATCTCCCAGTGCCTTTGCTGCGTACTCGCGGACAACTTTAGACTCGTCTTTCAGCACATCAATCAAGGGGGCTACACCCCTCTTATCGCCTATTTCTCCCAATAACTCCGCAGCTCGCTGGCAGACAGATTCACTGTGGTCTTTCAAGGTCTTGATGAGAAACTCGATCGCTTTCTCGCTGTCTGCCTGTATTAACGATTCTGCGGCAGAGAGACGTGCGTGTCCGGTGTTGTTTCTCCATGCTCCAATGAGAGCTTCCACAGCCTGTTTGTCGCCTATGGTGCCGAGCGCTTGCATTGCTGCGACGCAGACATTGGAGTGTTT
>DAOVDS010000355.1 GCA_030669415.1 bacterium | reverse complement strand
GGTGGTTCCAAGTCTGGAAGGCCATGCTACGAAGTAGCTGACATCTTCCGTGGATACGGCGAAGCATACCGCCAGAGCCACTCTTTGCCGCTTTCTCACTTGAAGGTAATGCATGCTATCGAGGTCTGCCGTACTGCTCAGCTCGGCGGCCACGTCGAACGCTGCGACTCCTGCGGCTTTGAGCGAATTGCTTACAACTCCTGCCGTAATCGACACTGCCCGAAATGCCAAGCCCTGGCCAAGGCAGAGTGGTTGGAGAAGCGCAGCGCCGAGCTTCTTCCTGTGGAGTATTTTCACAATGTCTTTACTCTCCCGCATGAACTTAACTCGCTAGCGCTGCTCAACAAAAAGGTGGTCTTCAACATTCTCTTCAAGAGCGTTGCCAAAACGCTGGAGCAATTCGCCGCCGACCCCAAGCACCGCCTCGGCGGCAAGATAGGCTTCACAGGAATCCTGCACACCTGGGACCAGAAACTGCGCCAGCATATCCATCTGCACTGTCTGATCCCTGCCGGCGCATTGTCATTTGACGGCAGCAGATGGACCCATGCCCGGAAGAACTACCTCTTCCCTGTCAAGGCACTCTCTAAAGTCTTCCGCGGCAAGTTCATTGACTTTCTCAAGACAGCATTTGCCGAAGGTAAACTGGTCGGGACCGAAGAAAGCTTCTCCAGTCTGATCGATCAACTCTGGAAAAAGGATTGGGTAGTTTACTCCAGGGCGCCCTTCGGCGGCCCCGCAAAGGTGCTTGACTACCTGGGTCGCTACACTCACCGTGTTGCCATCGCAAACCACCGCATTGTGAAAATACAGGACGGTCTCGTCACTTTTCGGTACAGAGACCGTGCTGACGGCGACAAGCACAAAGAGACAACCCTCGGTGCCGAAGAGTTCATCCGGCGGTTTCTCCTGCATGTACTGCCTGACTCCTATATGCGCATCCGCCATTTCGGCTTCCTCGCCAACCGCTGCAAGAAACGGGACCTGGCAAGATGCCGCAAGCTCCTTGGGCTTTCTCCCAATCTACCCGAAGTTCCCGAGAAGACCGTGCAGGAACGGATGCTTCAACTTACAGGAGTGGACGTTACGGAGTGTCCCTGCTGCCGGAAAGGCCGTATGATACGTGTTGCCGAACTGCCAGGACTCTCTGTAAGTACTTCAGGGAACTGCCAGCCCAGACCGGAGGTACTGGATTCCTCATGAAGCATTTCCTGTTACCAGCGACACTCTCTACCGACAGAGCTTTACGAAGTAGGCGGCGGGACAATCTGCTCCTGTCGCGTAATCTGCACGTCAAACAAGCAGCAGACCGGTCTTATGTCCCGCGCGGTACTGGTGACTCCGGTTCTCAACCACCCTTCCTCCTTCTTGTTAGTCGAGCTGGCCTTTTAGAATCCCCATAGAAAAACAGCGCTGCGTTCCCGCAGCGCCGCGAAGCGGCTTCGTTCTTCGTGCTTTAATCCGTCACGCTACTGGGAGTCTCTACGCAGCATCGCCACGCTCTCTATAGCGTCACGGATTAAACTCTATACGTTGTGTACAGCTTTTTACCTACCTTCATACCTGAGGCCGTTGGTTCAAGACAGGTCTAACGGCGTTCCGGCAAAATTGCGCTTGACAAAACGCTTTGGTAGTGTATATTTATTATTGGGAACCACGTTTTGCCAACCTGTGAACACGTTCCCCCACACAATAGCTAAACAAACGGGAGATAATAGCCTCTGAGGGGGACGAAGATGAAGAAGTGGTTTCTTATGACCACCTTGATTATGGTGGTTCTTTTGATTTTAGGCGAAATGTCCTTGGTATATGCAGGTGGCAAGGGTAGGAAATATGGCAAAGGTTGGGGTGTTCAGAAGCCCAAGGTTACTGTAATTTCAGACAAGGATGAATACTACCTTGGCGAGAAAGCACACTTCATTGTAGATATAACGCTACCCAAATGCCGCAAAATGAAGATGTATGAAGTCTACGCCACATTCCCCGATGCAACGACACCAGTTGAACTATTAAAGACAGGCCCCACACAGTTTAAATACATAACAGAGCTATTCACAGAAGTGGGAAGTAAATTCCTAACCACACACTTGTATCACCGGGGAACACATCGAGCGATAGAAAGCCTGCAGAGAAACGCAGAGAGGTTCAGGCGGCAGATAGCGTGTCTTGAGAAGTTGCTTGAGGATCCTCAGTTACCCGGGTGGATGCGGAATATTATTAGACATGTGATAGAAAGTTTGAAAAGGAGGCTGTGGGCCATTGAATGGGTCATCAGCCGCCTGCGTGGCATGTATGTTGCCGAAGGCAGCAAGACAATAGAGGTGATGTACAGGCCACCTGAAGCACCAACCAGTCTGCTATGTGAGAGAGAGGAAGCACCAGATAATGTCCGAACGAGGAAACCCTATTTTTCTGCCGTTTTCGTTGACCTCGATCCTGGGGATATGGGTACAGATTATCAAGTGCAAGTGTCGCAGGATGAGCAATTCACGCAGATTGTCTGGGATAGCGGCAAAGCTTGGTTGACTGAATTCCCCGCCAGCGGTGAGCGGTGCGAAGACATTGGGTGCGGGGTCAAACTATCCGACGAGACAGAGTATTGGTGGCGGATAAGGTTCTGGGATCACCATGACCTAGAGGGACAATGGAGCCAGACGGCGTGGTTTAAGATCGGAGACTTGACACCTCCTGAGCCACCTGTCGTCGAAGAGCAGCCTCCTGAAGGAGAGGTGCTTTCTACCTCCACCGTACATTTTTCGGGACGGGCAGAACCTGGTTCTACGGTCCTCATATATGGGAGTCCGACTTTACTTGCGACTGTGCCTGTAGGCCCCGACGGACTCTGGGCAGTGGACCTGACTCTACCCGATGGGTGGCACAACTTAGTGATTTACGTGAGGGACCCTGCTGGCAACCTGTCGACACCTTGGACAGTCCGGTTCGCAATTGACACGACGCCACCCAGTACAGGTGCAACTCCTGCAGGAGGAACCTATGCCGCTGCGCTGACAGTAGAGCTGACCGCAAGTGATAACTTGGACATTGCGCCAGTGATATACTGGACAGTCGACGGCTCCGATCCTGACTTGGGCTCGCCTGTCTACTTGGAACCTATCGTGATTGCTACAAATACCATGCTCAAGTTCAGAGCTGTGGATGGTGTTAGCAATTGGGAATCCGTGAGAACAGAAGAATATCTTATCTTTCCACCACCTGCTGCAGACTTCTCTGCTACTCCGGCGCGAGGTCGCGCACCACTCAACGTACAGTTCACTGGTGAGTCCATAGGAGACATAACAACTTGGGAGTGGGATTTTAACAATGACGGTGTCGTGGATTCAACTGAAAAGAATCCATCCTATACATATTACGATGCAAGCTGGTATACAGTGAAACTGACCGTAAGTGGTCGAGGAGGTTCCGATACATGCGTAAGAGAGATGTTTGTTCTTGTGGGCGATAACGTTTGGTACGTAGATAATCGTGTCGTATCGTCGGGCAACGGCACATCTTGGGATACCGCCTTCAAGACAATCCAGGAGAGCCTAACCAGAGCAGAAGATCGTGATCTGGTTCTCGTCGCCGACGGGACATATTCTGGGATGGGCAACAAGGATTTGGATTTTGGCGGGAAGGCAATTGCTGTCAAATCGCAAAATGGGCCTGAGAATTGCGTAATTAACTGCGAGGGCTCCGGTCGCGGCTTTAATTTTGATTCCGGTGAAACCC
>DAOVDS010000320.1 GCA_030669415.1 bacterium | reverse complement strand
CACCGCGCTGGCAGTGGTGGTGTTCATGGGTTGCGGCGTTGACTCCGGCGTGCGCGACGCGAACACGCCCGGCTACAGCGGCGGACCCGGTGGCGGGCTGCCCGGCGGCGGCGGCAACCCGGGAGGCGATGTAGGTGACGCGGGCGCGTCAGAGTCGGAAGTTTTCGACATGGTCAACGCGGAGCGCGCGACGGCTGGCGTTAACCCGCTGTCCTGGAGTGACGCTCTTTATGACCTTGCCAAGGCGCACTCGAACGACATGTGCGACCGCGGGTTCTTCTCGCACGTCAACCCTGAGGGTGAAGACCCGACCGGGCGCGGCCGTGCTGGCCACGCCGGCAGCCACACCTTCTCGCCGATCGTTCCCGACCCGTACTACGGCGTTGCTGAGAACATAGCCATGGGCTACAGTTCACCCCAGCAGGTCATGGAAGGCTGGATGAACTCGTCGGGCCACAGGGCCCATATCCTCAACGGCGGGTATTCCCACATCGGCGTCGGTGTCTGCGACGGCTGCGGCAAGCACTGGACTCAGTGCTTCGGCACCCGCTCCGGCGGCTCCGGCGGCGGCTCCGGCGGCGGCGGCGGAGGCGGAGGCAAGGGCTGAAGTCTTGACTAAGTACGTTCGCAGTTAGCGAACAAAGGAAAACAAGCGCAAGGGTGGTCTCAGGGCCATCCTTGCGTATTTCTTAGCGCTCTCTCATATTGAACCGCTTGAACGCAGACCCCAATCTGCTATACTGGGGTACTCCCTCTGCAAGGAAACTCACTGTGAGGAAAGCTCTCGCAATTGCCGGACTCCTGCTAATGGCGGCCGGAGCGCTGCTTTTCCTGCTCCTTTCACCCGGTCCTGCGTCAAGGGCGACATTCCACTCCCTGGCCGCGCCGCCGGAGGGCGCCAGCCGGAAGTCTCCATTTCCCGCAGGCGACAAGGGCTACCTGATTGTGGCGCCCGAGTCGCTGCTCAAGGCGGGTGCTGTGCAAAGTTTCGCAGACCACAAGCGCAAGCTCGGCTTCAACGTGGTGACTATCGCAGCCGAGGAAATTGAGAAGAAATACGTCTCCGGCGAGCTGGCTGACAGAATCAGGCAGTACCTCAAGGACAACGCCGGGAAGCTCGGTTTGCGCTATGTTCTGCTTGTGGGCGACCCCGACCCTGCAGACAATCGTGTGAAGCTTCCTTTTACAGCAGATTTGCTGCCCTACGTCGTGAGCGCGCCAAGCCGCTCGCTGGGCGGGACTTACGCCACGGATAAGCACAACGGCGAGATTGCTTCCGAAGGACGCGACCGCATAGTGATTCTCACCGGGCCCAACCTGCAGGTGCTTCGCCCCGGAACACTGCGCTACTGGTACGTTAACTGCACAAAGCCCGGCAAGATCCAGCTCGTTGTTTCTCGTAGAGAGGGGGAGAATTTCAAGCATGTTGTTACAGGCAAAATGCAGGAGGTAACCAGACCCGGCGTGGCAATACGCGCCACCATGCCGGTCGAGCTCGAAGCAGGTGATTATGTCGGGTTCCTGCTGCCCAGGGAAGGTGCTGCGACAGTAGCAGTTGTCAATACACCCGGCACGACCTGCGCGCAGACTTTTGAGTTTCACGATGGCAAGATAGAATCCGGCATGTGTGGTACGGTTGCCCTGGAGGTTCTTCCGCTGTTTCAGTGCTCCGTCTACTTCGAGCCCGAGGACCGAGTCGGAAGTGTGCCCTCGAAGATGTGCTGGCCTATGGGGACCTACAACGGCGTCTACGGCGCAGTGGCACACGATAGCTGCCTGGCCCAGTGCCCCACAGACGCTTACTACGCCAACCTCTCCGGCGACTGGGATGCGAACGAAAACGGTTTCTTCGGCGAGACTTTCCTGAAGTTCTTCCGATACGACGGCGGCGCAAAGGAAGGCGAGCTCTCACCCGGTGATTTCAGAACCCCGGCCGATTCATATCTGCCGGAACTGCTTGTCGGGCGCATTCCCTTTGACGACCCGGAAACTGTGGGGGCAATACTCGAAAAGACTATCAGCTACGAGACGTCACAGGATAAGGACTGGCGCAAACACTGCCTCCTCGCGGCTGACCCGCTCGCGCCCGACACAGACAACTACGCGCTCTGCGAGCTCTTGAAACGTGCTATCTGCGACAAAGGCGGGTTCAAGGCAACGAGATTCTACACCGAGCACGACTTCGACGGCGAGGTCCAGTCGCCGAAACGCTACAAGTACGAGCCGGAAGTACTTGTCACGCTCGATGAGCTCAAAGCCAACAGGATGGCCGGCTATGAGCGTTTCGCCGAAACCTGGAGCAGGCAGCACCCCGGCCTTGTCCTGTGGTCTTCCCACGCCAACACCGACATCTGCAGGAACATAATCACGCTGCGAGACGAGTCTGACGCGAATTACCCGCAGGCTGCGACACACCGCTACGTGGAAGCGCTTGACGACTCCCACCCGGCGATTGTCTTCGCGGCGGCGTGCTCTATCACGCAGCAGGAAGGCTACTACCTGGGAACGCGCAAGAAACGCACAAGGCTCGAGCATGACTGGGAGAAGCGCCCCAACCTCGGACGCGAACTTCTCAAGAACGGCGCGGTCGCCGTCGTGGCTCCCTCGCGCAGCATCTGGTTCCAGCACGGGTGGAATTCGGTTGATGACGGCGGGTGCCTCTCGCTGGCTTATCTCTTCGCTCTCGAGCTGGTGACGGGCGGGCGCGAAGTGTCCTACTCACTTGCCAGTGCCCTGCGCGGCTACCACGCCCGCTGGGGGAGCGAGCTGGGCGAGGGCGAAAACGTTATCGGGTTCCAGGTCTACGGAGACCCGTCACTGAAGCTCGGGGTACGCAGTGATGTATATGTCACCGTGGCGGACTGCCAGCGCGGGCCGGTGCTCAGCGTGACCTCCCCGCGCAATGCGATGCAGGGGATAAAAGTGAAAGCCACACCTGCAAAGGGCGTGGAAGTCGAGACAGGCTCGGCATGCGAAACAGAGGTGATTCAGGCAAACGCCGACGGCAGCGAGGAGTGGTTTACAGCCAGAGGGTTCAGCACCTCGGGGAAGCGTTCCCTTGGCGGCGGGCGAAGCTACTACTCGGGCACTGCACGGCACACGCGAACCACGCTGACGCTCAACATGCCGCTGTCGCCCCGCCAGGAGCTCAAAGCCTCCTTCGACTGCTGGTACGATACTGAGCCGGGGCTTGACTACGTTGTCTTTGAGAAGTCGCCCGACATGGTGTCGTGGGAACCGCTTGGCGTATACAGCGGCTCAAGCACGGCCCGGCAGCTCTTCGACCAGTGCCACCCCGCGTGGCTCAAGAAGACCCTGCGCTTCTCGACCAGGGACAAGCCGGCATACCTGCGGTTTCGCTGCGTAACGAACGACAAGTACCGCAAAGAGCCTCGTGAAGGCTTCTATATGGACAACTTCAAGCTGCGCGCAGTGGAGGGCGGCGTGGTCCGCTACATCTCCGGCTGGCAGAGACTCAAGGCGGGCCCGCAGCGCGATGTCTTTGTCTTCAAGCCGCCCCGCGCAGGCGAGTTCTACCTGCGGGCCGGGACTACCGGTGAAGACGCCCGTAAAGGCACGTGCCTGGGCCTGCTGACAGTCTCACCCCTGCGGGCGGCCTCGTGGCGCGAGCGCGTCCACTCCCCGGGTGGCGTATCCGGCTGCATATCCGGGCTGGTTGGGCTGTTTCTGCTGCTTGTGGCTGCCCTGAGACGCTCTTCGTAGCTGTGCCTGCTGCTCAAATCCCGCAGCCACGCGGCCGCACCTTCCCCCACATCCGGGTGCCTGGGCCTCATCCTATGCGAAGTACGCGCTCTATCGGTATTTTCCATGATGGTCTGTTCCCAAAAACGGCGTCATAACAAGCGAACCAGGTAATGCGAAGTCGAAAACTGTTTTGGAAAGGGGGACTGGGTATGAGATTGGGCAAGTATGTTGCCTGCGCGTGTGTGGTTACCGCGCTGGTAGTAGTTTTGTTTGTGGGCTGCGGTGTTGACTCCGGAGTGCGTGATGGAAGCACGCCTGGTTACACCGGCGGCCCCGGTGCTGGCATGCCGGGCGGCGGCAGCAACCCCGGCTCGAACCCGGGCGATGCATCCCAGGCCGAGCAGGATGTATTCGACCTGGTAAACCAGGAGCGCGAGGCGGCTGGCCGCAGCCCGCTTAGCTGGTGCGATGGCCTGGGCGAGCTGGCCAAGGCCCATTCAAATGACATGTGCGACCGCGGGTTCTTCTCGCACGTCAACCCCGAAGGTGAGGACCCGACAGCACGCGCACGCGCGGGCCATGCCGGCAGCTACACCTTTGACCCGGTTGTTCCCAGCCCGTACTACGGCGTTGGCGAGAACATTGCCATGGGCTACAGCACGCCCGAGCAGGTCATGGAAGGCTGGATGAACTCGTCGGGCCACAGGGCCAACATCCTCAACGGCGGTTACACCCATATCGGCGTCGGGGTGTGTGATGGCTGCGGGAAGCACTGGACACAGTGCTTCGGCACAAGATAACAGACACAATTCCTTTTGCCTCAAGAGTGCGGGAAGGTGTGCACAACCTTCCCGCTTTTTTCTGTCCGGCTGAATGAACCCCGCAGTATCTTGTGAAGT
>DAOVDS010000293.1 GCA_030669415.1 bacterium | reverse complement strand
CAACACGACAGCGGCTGTATTCTGCATCCTGCCCAGCGTTTCCGGCATATCCTCCGGCCGGGCCGCACCAACCGAGAACTGTTTTTTCAGCACCCTAACGGCGGCCGAGGACACACGCCCCGAGCACACAAGCACCTTGAGCGGCCCGAGCACCCTCAGCGCACCCCGTGCCGAGTTGTTGGCCGGATAACTATCTGAAAAGCCAGGTGCGCTCACCTGTGCTCGCAGAGGCTTGATGCCCGGTTCCTCGAACTGCATCTCAAACGCTACACGCGCGGCCCCACCCCGTCCCAAGGACTCAACCTCCTTGACATGGCGCGTCTCGCCAACTGAAAGGGTAACCCTGACTCTGCCGGGACGGTTGGCGCCGACATGGACCAGGATTCTGACAGGCTCCCCGGAAGAGACGCTGGTCGGCGCTTCAAGCCGCTGGACCCAGGCGTCAGGCGGAGTCGGCATGTTGAGAATGACCGGAAACACCTTCAGAGAGCCCTGCGAGCACAGAAGCGCCCCCTCCTGGGCCCTGCCCCTGTTTGCGCGCCCGTCACTGAAAAGGTACACTCGCTCAGCGCGCCCGCCCAGCGCCGATGCAGCCATGAGGCCCGCCTCGATGCTGGTGGCACTTCTTACCAGTCCCTCACCGGGGTTCACGCCGGTATTGAAATCACCAATCGCAACCGGGCCGTCGAGCGCCGCCGTGGTTCCGAACGTGACAAGCGCAGCCTGTGACGAAGCGCCCATCCCGGCTGCGTGCGTCCTTATCGCCTCCAGTGCGCTCAACCGCGCGCCGGCGTAGCTTTCAGACACATCCAGCACGTAGACCGCCAGCGGGATGCTGCGCTCCACCTCAAGCCGAATCCCGCCGAAAGATGCCACAACCGCCGCTGCTGCAAGAAACCGAAGAAGCCCCCCGAGAGTAATCTTCCTGCGATACAGCAGGACGCCCGCGCCAATCGCGACAACCGCGAGAAGTGAAATCGCCAAGAGCCACTTGTTAGCTATAACCACCAATCACTCCCGGTATAATGCCAGCGCGTCATAGAGGAGGTTACGCGACGGATTAGCCCTGTTGTACAGCACGGTACACTCCTGCCCTTCCTTGAATTCCCGCGCCTTCGGATGCCACGACCACATTTTCCCGAAACACTCCTGCCCCATCTCATCCTCAAACACATACCTCAGGCTGACAGGATGCTTGGTCCACATGTTGACATGCCGCAGGAGCTTCGCCTTCAGCAACCTGCCCTGCGTCTGCGTGCCCTGTTCATACACCTCGAGCGCGGCGGCAACCCTGACATGCCTGGCCATAAGCAGTATTACCCCGGCCAGGAATTGCGCACCGGGGAAGAGAAGAACCCACATAGAAAATCCCGCCACCGTCACCCCGCGAATCTTGTTGAGGGCGGGATTCGACGGGTCATAGCTTATCTCAATCGCATCACCCACGCTGTGAGTCTTCACAAACTTCAGGTCGGTCGTTTCCGTCTCCCCGCGGTACGTCCCGCCTGATTCGGGCTCGAAGTGGTACTTTATTCCCCACGGATGCACGTTTCCGTAATGAACGTTCCTGTGTTCCACCATGTCGTCGACCACGCCGGGTGCGACGGCACCGCTGCTGTCGAGTTCCTTCAGGTAGGGCGGCACGACAAGGAGCCAGAAAAACACTCCCAGGCCGATACCTGAAAAAACCAGTATCAGGCCGGACACAGTGAGGATTTTGCGGTCTTTCCTGATGACCCGGGCAATCTCCGGACTGACCCGGCGAGGCGGTGGTTCGAGCTTCACATACTCCCCCAATTGCACATGCCTTGATGTTACCACGCCAGTCTCCGGGTGTCAACTGAAGCCCTCAGAGTCCTCCTGGTTCGTGTCCGCGACAGTATCTCTGCGCGCCGGGTTACAGAAGCCTTGAACTTACGAACCCCCGGGTCTATGACCCGGGGTTGATTCGAACCCCGCCGCACAGCGGCGGGGCTTCAGAATCCACCTACAGAAATGTCTCGCACACTCCGAGTTCAGAATACAGCTCGACCGGGAACAGCGAGACTTGCACTTCCACAGCGATTCCTGATATAATCCTGCGTCAGACCCCTGTTCGCGCGAAAGGATGACATGAAGTCCCGCAGGAAGCTCTTGACAATCGCCGGTGCGCTGCTGATTGTCGCGGCAGTTGCCGGGGCCAGCGTATTCTTCGCCCTCCAGCTTGAGCGCTTCTCCCTCGATGCGACGACCGATTCGCTTGTCCTGCAGAGCGACCCGGACCTTGAGTTCTATAACGCGAGTCGCAAGGTCTTCGGGACTGATGAATACGTCATTGTCGCCTTCAGCGCCGGTGATGTACTCTCTCCCGACAATGTCAAGCTCGTGGACACCCTCTCACGCGAGTTCCGCGACCTGGCCGGCGTATCGAGCGTCTTTGGCCTCGCCACGGCACCACTGCTGCGCAGCCCCGTCAGCGCCAGTCTCTCGCTCGAAAACCCCATTACCCTCACCTCGCCGGAATGCGACAGCCAGCTCGCGCGGCAGGAGCTGCGCGGACATTCCGTTTACAGCCGCAACATAATTTCCGACGATGGCAGGACGACGGCAATGCTTGTCTACTTCGCCGATGACCCCCATCTCAGCGCGCTTGAGAAGAAGCTCTCGGCGGCACGTCAGGCTGGCACTCCACCCGCGGCACTTGAAGCGCAGGTGTGGGACGCCTCCCTTGACTGGAAAAAGCGCCGCCGAGACACTGTCATGCAGATAAGGCAAATCCTCAAGGAGCACGCGACCCCACAGCGCAAGTTCTACCTCTCCGGAGTACCCGTAGTCGTCAACGACATGGTCGTTTTCATAAAGGACGACCTGCGCTTCTTCGGGTTCGGTGTCAGCGCGTTTCTGTTTCTCGGGCTGTTCGTCATGTTCCGGCGCCTGCGCTGGGTACTCCTGCCGATGATTACCTGCCTCATTGTCGTTGTGTGGATAACCGCAATGATGGCTCTCGCGCAGAAGCCCACGACTGTCGTCACAGCCAACCTCTCTTCGCTGCTGTTTATCATCGCCATGGCGCACTCGATACACCTGATAGTCGGCTACCAGGAGACCGGCGAAGCGGCCGGCCACTCAGGCAGGACCATGCTGGCCATGCGCAAGCTGATTACGCCATGCGTCTACACCGCCGCGACCACCGCGGTCGGCTTTGCATCCCTGCTTATTTGCGACATCCAGCCGGTGAAGGATTTCGGCATATACATGTCCATAGGGGTGGGCCTTGCGCTCCTCGTTTCCTTCACCTTCTTCCCCGCCGCGCTTCTGCTCCTCGGCGGGCGCGGTCTCGGGAGAATCAAGCAGCACGCCGCACCCCGCTTCCTCGGCTTTCTCGCAACCCTGGCTGTGCGCCGCAGGCTCCCCGTCGCCCTGCTCGCCATCGGACTTGTCGTGGCCTCAGTGTTCGGAATCGCCTCGCTGAGCACCGAGACGAGATTCATAGACTACTTCAGGCGGGACTCCGCAATCTACACCGGCCTGGACTTCATTGACAACAACATGGGCGGCACTACGAGCCTCGAGATAATCCTCTCAGCCCCAGAGCCCGGCTATTTCAAGAGCCAGCAGGCTATTCCAAAGTTGCGCGGCGTTCAGGAGGAGGTCGAAAAGCGCTCCGAAATCGGCAAAGTCATTTCGCTGGCAAACTTCGCCGACGAGTTCGACAAGCTTGTAGACGACATCGTGAAGACCACCCTCAAGAACTACGGCCCCATGGCTGCAGGCATGATAGACAGGGACAAGCTCCGGGAGTTCGCGCTCGAAAAGGCACCGCGCAGCTTTCTCAAACCCTACGTCAGCGAAGACTTCAGCCAGGCCAGGATATTCATCCGGGTACGCGAGACCGCACCCGGACTGGTCAGAAACGAGCTGATCGCCGATATCCGCGCCCTTATGAATTCCCGGCCCGAGCTGGGCGAACTGAACCCCCGCCTCAGCGGGATATTCCTGCTCTACTCCAACATGCTCAACTCCCTCATATCAAGCCAGGTGTGGTCCTTCTGGGTCGTTTTCGCAGCCATCTACATTATGTTCCTCGCGCTTTTCCGCTCGTTCCAGGTGGCGGCCTACGCAATGATTCCCAACGTACTGCCCGTCCTGCTCGTTCTGGGCGTCATGGGGTTCACCGGCGTGCACCTCGACATGATGACAATAATGATTGCCAGCGTCTCGCTCGGTATCGGTGCCGATGGCGCGATTCACTACATCTTCCGCTATAAAAAAGAACTTCAGGCCTGTGGCGCCGACCCCGTGGAAGCCCTGCACCGCTCGCATGCGTCCATCGGCCGCGCGATACTCTTCACATCCCTGACCGTCGTCATCGGGTTCTGGATACTCGTGTTCTCGAATTTTACGCCGACAATCTACTTCGGCCTCTTCACCGGCCTGACAATGCTCGCATCTCTCGCCGGCTCGCTCGTCCTGCTGCCGCTCTGCCTCGTGACCTTCAAACCATTTCGGCTAAAGAAACCCCATTCGTGATGGTTGCGGCACTTCTTTCTGCGGCGCAAGCCATTAGCGCATTTTCCGCTTCACACAAGCCACTGACATGTGTATACTGAGGCCAACGGAATTTGCGGAGCGATAACGATGATTAGAGCCAAAAACATACCGGCTTCGCTGAGGAAGAAGGGCCTCAATGCCAGACTGACAAAGCTCTGTGAAGAGAATGATGTAGTCTTCATGGCCATATTCGGCTCTTTTGTCCGCGGAGAAGAGAAGAAGAGAAGCGATGTTGACATGCTTTTCAGGTACCGCAAAGGCAGCAGAAAAAGCCTGTTGGACCTGGTCGGGTTGGAAGAGGAACTGAGTCTGGTATTCGGAAGGAAAGTTGACCTCCTGACTATTGAAAGTATAAGCCCTTACATACGGGAACAGGTCTTAAACTCTATGAAGGTGATTTATGAGTGCGCCAAGGGAAGCTGATGTGGGCAAGCTGGTCAATCCAGCCTGGCTAAAGGCTAACCACCAGGCCAGAACGGAACACAACGTATGAGGAGGCAACAAATCATGCGGAGCTTGTGGGAAGGCGGATTATCGACCATAACGCAAGTGAAGGTATTGAGCCCCGAAATCACCATCGTCGCACAGGGCCAGGGGTTTCATTTTCTTGAAGCCAGTATCGCAGCACGCGCTATAGGTGAGTGTGCTGCGGCATGCCGGGGTCTGAGGCCATGGTAGGTAATCTAACTGTCCACATCGGAACTTGGGAGAGCCATGCCGCTCCCGGAAGAAGCTTCCAACAAGCT
>DAOVDS010000386.1 GCA_030669415.1 bacterium | reverse complement strand
AGTCTGCTCATGTTCAGGAAGGCGGTGATTATGCGGTCTTTGCTCAGGTTCTTCAGGGTGTCCTTGTACAGTGTGCTGCGCGCCAGTGATTCGGCGCCTTCTCCCTTTGCTATTCGGATAATCTTCTTCGCCTCGTCCAGGGAGAATGTTATCACGTATTTGTCGTCAAGCGTGAAGTAGGCGATTTCTTCGACATCGCCGCCATCTTCGAACTTGTAATGGTCTATTTTAACCCCTTTGTACTTCTCTATTCGCTTGTTGATGTTTTTGTCTTTCGCGTTTTCTTCCTCGGCGAATTTCAGGAGTTTATCGACGACCTTCTTTGCCTCGTCGGCGGCGAACTCGGCTATAACGCCACCGACGGGTTTCTCCTCTGTGTACTCGAATTCGCCGTGCTCTTCGTCAGTGCCCCTGTGCTTTATCTTCTTGATGTCGCTCACCCAGAAGGCGACACGCGAATGGGCCAGTTTCATCGCTTCTTTCCGGGTGATTGGACTGTCTTCATCTTCGAGTGTCGAAAGGTCGGTTTGCTTCATCGCCTTTTCCAGGAAATTCTTCACTTTTTCTTCCTGGAGGAACTTGTAAAAGGATGATTTACGGTAGCCGGCCTCGATGTCCGCGGAGAAGTCCCACTGCACGTAAATGACGGTGTCTGCCGGCACATATTCGGCAAGGTCCCTGGCGTGCGCCCTCGCCGGCAAAGCCGCCACACACAGGAAGAACACGATGGACAGTACGCCTGCAGCACGCAGCGGCGGCAACTCTCTGCTTGTTCCGGTCTTCATGGTTGTTTCCTCACACGTTTCCGAGGCGGCGGGACGCGCCGTGAACTCGTGCATGATGAAAGGAACTGCTCACAGCCGCGGCATATGCAGATCCTCAACTAAAGGGGTTAGGCCCAATACTGTCCGGCACGAATTGTGCCGGGAGGATTTTTCTTGACTATCTGCTCTTTCTGTGTTGAATATGTCTAATCCTGAATCTGTTTATCTATTACTAAATCCGTTTATGGGAAACTCCACATATGACAGGACGGAAGAAAAAGGAATCTTTGCGTGAAGAGGACGTCGGAAGCCTTAAACTGCTTAAGCCGCTCGCCCGCCTCACTGAACTGTTGCACGCCGATGCCGATTGTCCCAATCGCATTATTCATCACGATAAACTGCTGTGTCTCTTGCTCCTGATGTACTTCAATCCCGTCGTGACGAGCCTGCGCGATCTGTCGGAGCTGAGCGGTCTGAAAAAAGTCCGGCGCAAACTTGGCACACCGCGCTTCGGCAAGTCGACCATCGCTGAGGCGATGCGCGCCTTCGACCCGAACCTCCTGGCCGGGGTGGCGCGCGAGATGAGCGGACGCGTGCCGCAGCTCGGCGACGAGCGACTTCGCGGCCTCAAACAGGTGCTTACCGCGGTGGACGGCTCGCTGTTGCGTGCCCTGCCGCGCATGGTATGGGCCTTGTGGGTCGACGAGAATAACCGCGCCGCAAAACTCCACGTCTGCTTCGAGGTGCTCAAAGGCGTACCCTCGCTGCTGGGTGTTACCGAAGGTGTCGCAAGCGAAACAGACTTTCTTGCAGACAACCTCGAAGCGGGCCGCATGTACGTCACCGACCGAGGATACGCCAAGTATTCGCTCTTCCAAAAGATTATCGACGCGAAAAGTTCCTTCGTGGCCCGCATCAAGGCAAACGCAGCCACCGAAACCATTGAGGATCTCCCCCTCACCGAAGACGACCGCCGAGCCGGCGTCATTTCCGACCGCATAGTAAGGCTGGGCAAAGCGCCCGGGGCGCAGGGGCTGCGAGTTCCCGTACGCATAGTGGAGGTAGAAGCAAAGACTCGTTCAGGTTCCACATGCATGCTCCTTGCCACCGACAGGCAGGATATCCCCGCCGAGATCATAGCGCTCATCTACCGCCACCGCTGGCAGGTAGAGTTATTTTTCAGGTGGCTCAAGAGCACGCTCGATTTCGGACACCTCATCAGCGACAGCCGCAACGGCGTGACCATCCAGGTATACGCGGCGATAATAGCGACGCTTTTGATAGCGATCATAAGCGGGCGCAAGCCGAACAAGCGCACCTTTGTAATGACAAGTTTTTACATGCAGGGTCTGGCCGACGAGGAAGAGCTCACGGCATTTCTCGCAACGCAGAGGCGCGCCGCGATCCAGCAAGGCTGAGAATCCCAGGGGACAAAGCCCCCCCATGCGGAAAAGGGGGAAGTATGTCCAGACCTCGCCGTCCACACCTTTCACATTTCAAAGAACACCCGCATACACCCTTCTGCCCGCCGCCGGACTCACACTCGCACCCCAACAGCAAACCCCACGCCGGACAGTATTGGGTCAGACCCCTTTGAGTGACAGTAGCAATAACAAGCGGCGGCTCCAAATGCTTGAAGCCGCCGCGTTCAGTCCGTTTCCGCGGATGAAAGGAAAAAGAGCGGCCAGGGGCCGCCGTCAGTTGGACAGACCCTCGAGGTCCATTTCGACATTGGCCGCCGTAATCTCTCGCCCGACTATGGCCGTCATGTGAATAACTCTGCCGTTCGTGAGCAAAACGTTTATATGGTCCTCATGTGTAGGACTCTCGTCAACGTCGCCGTTGCGGTCCTCGGTATCGTCGGAGACTATCGGCGTCGGCTCCGAAGGGGTGCCCGATATGCGGAATGTACTGCCGGCGCTGTTCTTGCGCCCCGCGTAACTGATCTCCCACGGCTCGAAGGTATTCTCGTCCCATGTGACCTCACGATAGATTGAGCCGGTGTCTGGATTGACCTTCGGGTTTTCGCCCGGGTGCGCAAACTTCCAGTCCGTTCTGTTACTGCCCGTTTCCACCCAGTGAGCGTTGTCGCGGGATGCGTCTTCCGGGCAAATGAACATGCTCTTTTCCGTAAGGATGTTCGTACGGTAAAGCATCGCCAGGAAGAGGTCGCCGTCCTGGTCGGGATACTCTCCGCTGAACTTGGTCTTATACAACTCCAACGCCGCATAAATCTCTTTCAAATTGCTCTTGCAACTCATGTCGTTGAGTTGCCTCATCACGCCGGGGCCGACCGCGATGACGATGCTCAG
>DAOVDS010000112.1 GCA_030669415.1 bacterium | reverse complement strand
GTGCTGAACCAGTCCTCGTTTGCGAGGGCGCGGTAGCTGCTGTTCAGCGAGTAGATGGTGCGCACGGAGCGCAGGAGCCTGACGAGGTCAGGCGGGCGCAGGCATCCGCCGCCGCCGATTCGCCGCAGCGGCACGAAGCGCACACCGGAGACGCCGAGCCGCTTGGAGAAGCGGAAGAAGTCTTCTACGCGCCACTGGTTGTCTTCGTGGATAACCATGTTGGTGGTGACTTTGACGCCTGCCTTGACGAGTATTCGGACCGCCTTTTTTGCCCTGGCGAAAGTGTCGCGCCCGCGCAGGGATTCGTGCTCGTACATTGTGGGCCCGTCGATGGAGACCTGCACGTTGAGCCCGCATTCGGCCGCGGCCGTGGCGAAGTCCTTGTCAACGAGAAGGCCGTTTGTGGAAACGGTAGTGGTGAAACCGTTTGCCTTGCCCCAGCGGGCGAGCTCGAGCGTCTCTGCCATGCGCATGGTCGGCTCGCCGCCGAGTATTGTCAGGGTCCGCTGTTCGCCTGTGTAGGGCAGGGCGCGTTCGAGGAACTTGATGACTTTGCGCAGCGAGACTTCTTTTGCAGGGACGGGGATGCCGCGGTTGTAGCAGAAGCAGCAGTTCAGGTTGCACTGGCGGGTGATATTCACAGTGATGTTGGTGAGGCGCGTCTCGGGTGCGGGCGCCTTCTCGGGTGCGACGCCGCTGTGTATCACGCCGGCTGCGACGAGAGGCACAATCTTCTTCTTGAGCCGCTGCACCGTCGAGCAAATCGTGTGGCCGTAGGCGTACGCAAGTACACGCGCGGCATCGTGCATGGTTGACCCGTTTCGGAGCAGTTCGAGGAACTTGAACAGCTCCACGTCGACGACCTGCCAGTGGGGTATGTCGCTCCAGACGAGGAGCACTCTGGAACCCTGGCAGTCCACTATGTCGGGCGCACGGGAATAAAGCACCGGCAGGGGAGGCGGGGTAAGAAGCGTGCTGCCCCGGTTACGAAGTTGTGCCGACCTGTTCATCTCAAACCTCCTTGCCACAGTTGATGATGCCTTGAATTGGGCGGCAGGCCGGTTGCAGAGGCGCTCGCCGCTTTCGTCGCAGGCTGGGGCGCCGCTGTCTTGCTGAACCTGACTCTGCCTACCACCATGACCACTCCTTTTCGAGGAGCCGTACCAGGTGCCGACCCGGCAGGCTTCGATATTCTCCTATCTTTCCACAGTTGGCTCAGCCACTTTGCTGATGTGCTTGACCCTGAGCCTTGTGAACTCGACCTGTGCGCCTCGTTTCAGAAAGATGCATATTGGCCCGTGAGTATGCTTGTCCTTGAGGGCCTTTTCTTTCCTGTAGCGCGTCTCAGGCAGCGATGGGCTCTGGATTATGACCATGTTTCCCCTGACTGTGACCTTCATGTCGATGGTCCTGTCCGCATTCTGAAGGCCTGAGCAGACATCGAAGGTTATGTATGTACGGCTGACGTTGGTTGCCCTTACTCGGCGAAAGCCGTATGCAGGCTCACTGTCGGCTGCCCTTAATCCACGCAGGCCGAGTGCGAAGACTCCGCCGCGCAGCGTGAACTGCATGTCTACTACGTAGTCTTTCCAGTTGTCTTCACCGACCATGAAGCGGCCGTACCTGTCAACCTGGTTGATACCCTTGACACGTCCGCCCTCCACCTGCCATGTGCCGCCGTGTGTTTGCCAGGAATTCCCGCCGTCGCCGGGGATGTTCTCCCAGGGCAGGGCATCTTCGCGCGCCTTCTGGTTCTTGTGGGTCTGTGTTTCGGCAAGCAGGTCTTCCACGCACTCACGCAGCCGCTCTTCATAGGGTGTGTCTTTCAGGTTCGCAGGCTTTCGCTCCTTTGCATACTCGAGTGCGCGCTCGTATTCCCCGACGCTGCGGAAGGTGTTGAGGTTGTGGACAAAGACATCGTATGCCCCCTTGGCCTGGTTCGCTTTCGCCAGCCTGAAGCGTTCCTCGTTCGCCTTTCGGGCGGAGCTTGAGCCGGGGTACTTGTTTACGAACTCCTCGAGAGCGCAAATAGCACTGTTGAAGCGCTCATCGTCGGCCAGGTCCCGTACCTTGTCAATCGCTGTCTTGTACTTGCGCTCGGCCAGCGCGTCGTAGTCGGCCCGGACTTCTTCGAGTATCCTGCGCGCGGAGTCGGCCGCGTGCGTGTCCGGGGCGAGGGCTTCTATCTCGTATACCTGGGCCTCAATCGCCTCGAAGTCGGAGGGGTTGCGCGCCACAAGGGCTTCGAGCTCGCGCAGCAGCTTCTCACCCTCGACCGACGAGTTGCTGCCGTAAGGGTCCTGCTGCGAATTATCAGAAGCATAGGGGTCCGGGTAGTAAGTTCGCTGCTGGCAGCCGGTGGCGAGGAGAATCAGCGCGACGGTGGCCAGGCCGCCTATCAGGACTTGCTTCAACATAACACGGGCTCCCTGGTGCGCTTTGCACCGTTTCGGGGTATGTGACCCCTGGTTTTGTCCCGCCGTCATGTTGTCAAGGTGGCCAACCTCAATCTGTCAAAAGTATATGCCAGAATGGCAACTCTGTCAAGCGCAAAATGAAAAAAGTTTTGCCATTATGTCAATAACGGGCGAAAAGCGCTACAAACTTGCACAAAAAGGGCAAGCACATCGCCCCAAGCATTGCAATTATGGGATGTTTGGCCGAATCGCAGCGAACGCCTATCCAATTTTTGGAAGCCCCGGGACTTCGCAAGATGAGCCAATAGCCAATTCGTTCACTTCGCTCACTGGTCAATAGCCACTGGCTACTTGGGTATTGCCTATTGGCTGGCCGCGCTCGACCTGCAAACGCTCATTGTACTCAGTAACCCGTTTCACAGACAGGAGTTCATGGCGCCGACAGGTGGGTATTAGGAGATAGGTTAAAAACGCAGGTTCAGCCCGACGCAGACTTGGATGTTGGAAGCGTCCATCACGTCGATTTCAAGAACCGTTACTCCATCGATATCCCAATCGCTCCAAACCGTTAAAGCCACAATACGAACATCAAGCGAGACGGAAACGTTTTTGTCTACGTAGAAGTCCAGGCCCCCGCCAATGGTAAAGAGGAGCGAGTCTTCGGTGCTGACACTTCTGTAACTGCCATCTATTGCGTCGAGCGCCTTAATCTCGGTACCTCTGGAGAAGGAAGTAATAGCCCATCCCCAACCGCCCTCAATGTGGTATCCCAGACTTCCTCCCCGCGGCTCCCATCTAACCTTGAACGCCGGTGTGACGGATGTTATCCTGAGGACGCCGTATTCGACGATGGCATTCTCCGTAAGCCTCAAGCTGTAGTTGTCAACGCGAAGAGCCAAACCGAAACGCACAACGTGCATTTGCCCCACTTGATGCGCTTGAGTGCTAATCGGCAGAAACAACTCGGCACCCACCAAAGCGCGACCCCAGAATTCTGTTTTGGGAAAGCTTTGCAGAGCTTCGTTGGCATACCAGTCAGGGTATCCGACAAAAGCACCCACGGTTATTCCGCTCATAGGGGTGTCTTGCGTGGATTCGCTCTTCAACTGTTGGCTCACGCAACCGCTAAACAGCGCAATCCCCAAGAACAGAACAAGCGCTCTTTTCATAAGAAATCCTCCAAACAGGTACAAAAGATTACCATGTGTGTGCACGTTGTCAAGGGGAACTTCGAGGTGAATTATGGCAGCAGACTCGCCTAGTCAGGTACTCGCTTACGCTGGCGTCCAGTGGTAGCGCTTGCTGCAGAAGAACTCGGCGCGAAGCAGAAGCAGTAGCGCTATTTTTTTAGCGAGTCTGCTACTTGTCCTGCTTTTGCTCATCCTTTTTTTCTTCAGGAGCGGGCTTTTTCGGCATAAGCTCCGGGCAGTGCTCTTTGACAAGCTCAAGATAGCCCGCATGCTTGCGTATGGGGTCGAAATCCTCGTCACGAGACATCCAGGAGAAGTTCCTGTAGCCGGCGGCGATGGCGGACTTGAGGGTCTGGACCGCCTTGTCGTGCTTGTTTCCCAGGGAGAGGGCACAGGCGAGGTTGTAGAGGTGGACATTCGTTGACCTTCCGGCAGCCTTGGCAGTCTCGAAGGCTTTGCGCCAGAATTTCTCGGCATTTTCCCAGTCCTTGAGCTTGTGGAACATGTAGCCGAGGCTGTTGTATGTGGACTCTGGATTGCCAGACTGCTTGACCTGCTCGCTCACCCACTGGTTGAGACGCTTCTCGGAGCCAAGCCTGGCGAGAGCGATTGCGATATCGCGCCTGTAGCTGAGCATGGCTGGACTCTCATACAGGGCATTGAGGCGCTCTATGACTCGCTTGTCATTGAAGTAGCCGAGTACGTTGATTATCTCGGATGTCGTTACTTTGGCATCGCGGGCGCCCCTGAGAGAGTCATTGAGAAGCGCAAAGAGCGCAGGTACGGCACCGAGCTTGGCTATTTCCTCGCACCGGCGCTGGAATTTCTCGGGATTGGTTCGTCTTTGCGCGAACAACTTCAACAGTGGCTCCCTGTATGCCTGTGCCAGAACCGCGTCAGGCAGTGTTGAGCTTTCCAGTTCGCCGGATGCGACGAGCTTGTTGAGCACGGGGATAATTTCCGGGCCGTACATGACGAGGGCGCGCCTGGCCGACTTGCGCAGTGCGGGGCTGGAGTGGCGGAGCATTTTCATGATAGGCCGCACCGCTTCCGGCTGCTTTATCCGGGCCAGCGATTCGACAGCTCTCATACGCAGCAGCGCGTTGTCACTCTTGAGCGCTTCCTTCAGGTGAGGTGCGGCAGCCTTTCCCACGCGCGCTATGGTGGACTGGGCCCTGGCGCGGTCAGCGAAGAAGCGTGAGCCCAAAAGCGCAACCTGTCGAGACATCTCTTCGGGTCCAAGCTGGAGCGGGGGCGTGGTTGACTTTTCTTCTGAAGGTTCCTGGGCCTCTTGCCCTTCAGGCTTGTTGACCGGGGGCTCTTCCTCCTGGGCGTATGCAGAGGATGACAAGATGAGAATCAGTACAGTGCAGACCAGGTACTTCACTTGTTCTTTAGCCTTCTGACTCGGCCCCTTCTTCAGGTTTTTCGGGAGCTTCCTCTTTGTCGTCTTTCTTTTGTTCTTTTTCCTTCGGATTTTCAGGCAAATACTGCGGGCAGTGTTTCTTGAGGAGCTCGATATAGCCGGCGTGCTTGCGTACCGGGTCGAGTTCCTTGTCTATGACCATCCACTTGAAGTTGACATATCTGAGCTCGATGGCTTTCTTGAGTGCATCAACAGCTTCATCGAGTTTCTTGCCCATGGCGCAGGCGCAGGCAAGGTTGTAGTAGTGTATGTTATGGTTGGTGGCCACTGCGGCCCGGCGGAACCATTTCTGGGATTCGTCGTAGTTGCCCGTGCGGTGATACATGAGTGCTATGCTCTGGAAGAGGGTGTCGTTAGTCTGGGTCTTCGCGGATTCGAGCATGGGCTTGAGCATCTCCTGGAAGTGTGCTTCCTCGCCGAGCTTCGCAAGAGCGATTGCGACAGCCTGTCGCAGGGACTGGTTGTCTTTACCCAGCTTCCAGAGGTATTCGAGCTTGTCCACGACGCGCTTGTCCTTGAACTTGAAGTCTGCGATAGCGCCGATTATGGCGGTGAGCCCTCCGGGAACAACGCTGCTGTTCCTGAGAGAGTCGTCGAGAAGAGAAAGGAGCGCCGGGACTGTCTTGGGCCCGAGCTCGGCGATTGTGGCGTACTGTCCCGGATACTGGCCGCCCTGGTCCACCTTGCGGAAAAGCTCGATAAGGGTGGCGCGGTAGAGCTTGGCGAGGACGGCGTCAGGCAGGTTGGCAGCCTGGCCTAGCTTCCCTGACGCCACCAGCTTGTCCAGTTCGGGAATCGCCTCCTTGCCGTACTTCTCGATAGCGCGGGCGGCCGAGCGGCGCACGGCCGGGCTGGAGTCGCCGAACATCTCCACTATTGGCGGCAGCGCTTCGGGCTGCTTCATCCTGCCCAGGAGCTCCACTGCGTTCATGCGCAAGAACGTGTTATCGCTTTCGAGGGCGCTTTTGAGGTAAGGTATTGCAGCCTTGCCGACGCGTGCGACGGTGCTCTGGGCGCTGATGCGGTCAGTCAAGAAGCGCGAGCCGAGCATCTCTATCTGGCGCGATACTTCCTCTTGCGTCAGCGCAAGCGGCGGTTTCTGGGGCTCCTGCTTTTCAGGCGTATCCGGAGCCGGCTCCTCCTGGGCGTAAGCGGGGACTGTTAGGGCGATAAGCAGCAGAAGTGGCATCAAGTACTTCATTTATCCTCTCCATCGGGCTTAGGGTTTTCAGGCTCCTTGAAGTCTTGCGGGAACTTCGCGCGAACGTATTCCTGAAACTGCCGGGTTGCTCGCAAGTTGGCGAGTTCCGCGTCAATCTTCACCCACACCATATCATTATACCCTTTTTCAACCCCTTTTACAAACTCTGCGAAGGCTTCTTCCACTTTATTCTGTATTGAGAGCATGCACGCAAGGTTGATGTGGGTAAGCGCCATGCCACCTGCGGGCGCCTTGGCGATGAGCTTCTTGAGGACCTTCTCGCCTTTCTCGTACTCCCTTGCACGGTCGTAGAAAAGGGCAAGCTCCGAGTACACACCAAGGGAGCCTTTCGACCATTCTTTCTCATAGCGGGCAATGACTTCCTTGTACGGGCCGTCTTCACCAAGAGTGTGAAGCGCTGCGGCCGCAATTCCCTTCAACCTGCGCCCTCCGCTGAGATATGCCTTCTTGAGTGCCGGGACGGCAGCCTTGTCGCCAAGCTCCCCAAGGGCCGATGCGGCAGCCTCTGCTACCGGGTGCGAAGGGTCGGCGGCAATGGCCGAAAGAGCGGGCTCGACGACGTGTCCGAGGCTGGTTATCTGGCGGTACTGACCCGGGAACTGGCCCCGGCCCTCGGGGCTGGAGACTATCTTTGTCAGAATCTCCTCAACCGATTTTCTGCACGCGCTTGCAATGATGGCGCGAAGGGCCGGACGCTTCTGTGAAGGCAGCTCGCGGGCCCGGGCGAGCAGGGCTTTCGCACCCTCGACGCCCAGCGCACTTGCGGCCCTGGCGGCAGCCACCCGCACGCCAATGCTGTCATGCTGCACCGCCTCGACAAGCAGTGTGGCTGCTCGTGCCGGGTCAGCCCTGCAGAGCGCACGCAGGGCACATGCCTGTTCCTGCGGATTGTCGGAAGTCGCGGCGTTTTCGAGTAATTCTGCAGCCGGAGTGCCTGCGGATGCAAGCGTTTCTATGGCACCCTCACGGTCGGCATGGAACCGGGAGCCGAGCAGCACAGCCTGGGCCGCAAGCTCTGAAGAAGACGGAGGTTCTTCTGCTTCCTGACCCAGCAGTTCTGCCCGTACGCTCAGTACAAGGGAAAGTAGCGCCAGGGCAAGAAGGCTACATGGGGTCCGAGGCAGCTTGTTTCTTGTGCTCTTCATACCACTCGATCCAGGGGCCCGGTTGAGGGCCAAGGTCTTTTCCCACAATTGTATGCAGGGCCTGGTGCGCTTTATCGGATACCGGCTTTTCAGAGCCCAGAAGTTTGGCCAGGTGAGGAACTGATTCCGGTCTGCGTATTGGAACAAGTCGGCTGATTGCAAAAAGCCTTGCATGCGTGTCGCCGTCTGCGAGCACGGAGTGAAGCACGGGCAGGGCACGCTCCGGTGCACGCAGTACAAGAGCTGACACGGCCTCTATTCTTGTAAGCATGTCCTTCTCACTTGCAGTCTCCACGAGTGCGAGCAATGCCTCGCCTGAGCCGATTTGGCCCAGGGCCCTTGCTGCGGCGCGGCGCACGCGCGGCTCTTTGTCCGATTCGAGAAGTGTCGCAAGCCTGCCGACTGCATCCTCGGCTTTGAGCCGTCCGAGTGCCCGGACTGCTTCGATACGCAGTTGGGCGTCCGGGTCATCAAGCAGCGATACTATCGCAGGAGTGGATGCGCCGGAAGACATCCTGGCAAGGGTCTTTACGGCGAGCACTTTGCCGTCATAGTCTTCGAGGGACAGGCAGTCTATCAGCCACTGCTCCTTCGTCTTGTTGTAGTTGGCGGCCCACCAGTCCTCCCAGCGCCCGATGGCTGCCATGCGTTCCTCGGGCAGGGCGGCCGGCTTGAACCCGAAAAACATGCCGGTCTCTTCGACAAGGTTGCGGTGAAAAATCGACCGCGCCTGCGGGTCGGGCGACCGAAGACCTCTTATGAGCACACTCACATCATCCTGAAACTTCTCTTCGCGCCGCTGGGGATGCCGGGAGTATTCGGCTTCAGATGAGAGGGGCGTGCGCGCATTCAGCGCAAATATCACTGCGGCGGAAGCGCCCGCAAGTGCAGCTATGATGTACTTGACCATGGCTACCAGGTTGAGGTTACTTGTCCGTTTCTCTGACCCTGAGGCTCTCTCTGCAAATGGAAAACACTGACTTGTATTGCTTGTACAATCGGACGGGTGCAAAAAAGGTCAAGGCGAGCGTGTGAGTGCCGGTTCTGCGCAGGACAGTCCAGGCAGCTATCTGGTTGGCCTCGGGGCCGCACGTTCCCAACTGCCCGCATTCCCCTGTCTTCTCTTGCAGGTTCTCGCGTGTCACTGAGTAGATTGTCGAGAAACCATCCAGCTCCGCCTTTGCCGCAGCCTCCGTGAGGCGCGCCTGTTCCTCGAGGTCAACAGGCGGTGTTTCGAGAATCGCGGCGCAGACTGAAGCGCCGTCTTTGACCTGCGGGTCTGAAAACACCAGCACACCGGTCGTCTCCGACTTGCTCCACCGGGCGGGCAGGTCAAACGAGAACTCCCAGTTGCCTCCCTTCAGTACGTGACGTGTAGTTCGAAGGTCCTTTGTGAATGCAGTCTGTCTGCCCCTGCCGGGTCGTTTCGGCTCTCCTTCAGCGGGCGGCGCCGGGGCCTTCAGGAACAGATCCTCCAGCGCGGCAAGCTCCTCGTTGGTCGGCGGGTCCAGTTCCCTGCCGTAGGCCGAGAGGTCGCGCACCTTCATGACTCTGTCAACGTACTTCCTTGAAACAGCGAGTATCCCATGGCGGTAGCCGAGCACCACAACTTTGTCATCAGCCTTGAGGACTCGTCCGCTTATGCGGTAGCTGTTCTTCAGTATTACCATGCCCGCAAACAACTCGAAGCAGACGGCCGTGACTGCGGCGAAAACCGTTGCGGTGGCAATGGTGCGAATTCGCATTAGTGCTCCTTCCCGGACTTGGTGCGCCTGCCTGCCGCATACAGCTTGCGAAGCGTGCTCGCGTATGACACAGCCGCGTTCAGGTCAGCTCCCTTTTTGAGCAGGACCTTCTGCGAGCCGACCTCAACCGCGACGAAGTCATCTGTGGGCTGCTGCTCGGCGCCGCCATCAGCAGCTTGCCGGCTGCCGAGAACTTCCGCGAGGAGCTTCTCATACAGCTCTCCGGCTTCAGGCACGTGCTGAACGGCGAGCACGCCGGCCAGCACCAGGAACAGCAGGATCATGAGGACAACGAGCGGCAGACGGGTTTTCTTCTCCTTGACCCGCTTGGGCAGCTTCATTCTCTTCTTTGTGGGAGGCCGCTGGACCTTGGCTTCTACGCCTTCCACCACGGATTCCCCCTCAAGGTAGGAGTGCGCGTGGATAGGGGGCGCTGCCGTAGTCGGCACATCCTCGGGCGCGCCGGCAGCTTCCGGTTTGGGTCCCTTGATTATTATTGGTGCCGACGACGGTTCCGGCGGCGCCTGCCCGTCTGCCCGTATGTCCCGCTTCGCGTCGAGTACGCTGGTTGGCGTATCCGGTGCAACTATGGGCATTGTCTCGTCATGTGGCGTGCATGCGGGCGCCGCCCGGGTTCCGGTGGGTTCCGGTTTCTGCGGCCTGATGGGCATTGTCTCCTGCAGTTCGTCTTTGGCGATTCTCTCGGTGGGCGGCCCGAAATCGAGGTCGAAATCCATCACCCCAAGCTTCTTCTCATCGCCCGGCGCGACCTGTTCGCCGGGCACGGCTTCTTTGGCCGGCTCGGATTCCTCACCCGGCTCCTGCGCCGCTTCGCCCTGCGTCAACGCATCTTCAATGGAAATAGTACCTTCTTCGTCGCGAAGAACTCCTGAGAACACGCTCCCCTTTTCGACAAGCACAGGAGCTGCGGCAGCTTCGCCGTTTTTTTCCACCTCTTCACTGCGCCGCGGAGTGAGCCCTTGCAGCCTGGCGGTTGTGCGACTGCTGTCCGGCAGCAGAATAGCCAGTTCGCCACGCTTGTCGCGCTCGAGCCCATCGAACCCGCCGCCTTCAAAGGTGTCGGTATCCCACTCCGGCTGGAAGTCGTCGGTGCCTTCCTTACTTTTCTCTTGGGCTGTCATTGTTCCAGTGAGCCTTTTTTGAGATAGACTTCCTGCCTGAGAAGCCATTCCTTCCAGCGTTTCTCAAAGTCCGCGACAGTCATATGCAGGTACTCCTCAATATCCACGTTGTCCGGCTTGTTGTCTTTCAGCGCTCTTACGTATCGCTTGAAAGCTGTCTGGCTTCGCCTTCCACTGTGCTGGCTCCAGTACACAAATGCCCAGGCAGTGAGCCGGTCGGCTTCGCTTAGTTTCTCCCTCTTGGTAATGGCCATCAAAGATGCCAGCCCGGGGAAAGTCCCCGATTTCATCAGCGCCTGTACACCGGCCAGCTTCTTGCCGCTGTAGCCCACAATCTTGAATGTCGTCTCCGCGCCTCTTCCGCCGATGATCACTTCCTCGAAAAAGGAGACCATCCCCTCTTCCAGCCAGACGGGCAGTTGCCCCATGACATCACCGAAGAACAGTCTTGCCTGGGCCCGAAAGAGCCGCCGCCTGAACTCTTTCCAGCGTCCACGGTGCAGGACTACCAGCTTCCTCCTTGAGGGAATCACAGCAACGAAATCGGAGTCCACGACCGCATCAGGAGCATTGATGAGTGCCTGCCTGAAACTCGCCTCATCTTCAGCTATGAATACGTCTGCGTACTCCGGCAGCTTCTCCCTCTTGGGTCCCAGGGCCTTGAATATCTCGAGGAGATACTGCTCCATTGCCGCTATTACGCGGTCCAGCTCAGCCTTCGGGAGTGCGCAGGCATAACGGTAATGGGAGGAACGCAGCGCACCTTCCCTTTCCACCGGCATCGAAATCACCGCGTCGCTTGATCTCCCCTTCCCGGGGTCGTGCATTCGCACAACGGTGTCATCATAGACCGTCCTGCAGCCGCAGAATGCAGCGCCTGCAAGAACCAGAATGCCGATTGTCGCCAGCGTACTTCTCAAAACCGCGCCCCCGTAGTTAGCTGCATCCAGTTCACGTGGGTGCGCACGTCGTGTCGCTGCAGGAAGAAGACTTGGGGAGCTTGCCGGACACGCCGCCACAACTGAAGCTGCCAAAGCGGCGCTCCATCCGCTTGCCGCCACACTTCTCGCACTTCTTGGGCTCGCCTCGGTTGCCAATAACCAGCACCTCAACCTCGTGCGCGCACTTCTTGCACCTGTATGTATAGAGTGGCATGACTGAGCCCCCGTATTCTTACACCGGATAAGCTTATCAGCGATGTGCCGTTCTGTCAATGCTGAATTGCCACACTTCGGGCGCTCCTGGCGATAATTCTCACCATTGGCAGCGTAGGCGCCCCCTGGCTTTTCGCCACGCGACTCTGGGTTTTGAGTGCAATAACAATGATGGAGAAGGGCACTGACCTGGCATGTCTGCATGCCACACATAAGTAGATAGAATGCTGAACCAGCGCACAATTTGATACACTCAGCCTACCGCTCGATAGAGCCGAGGGGAATACCACCGGGGCCAATAGTGGTCAATGTCTGCGTGCTGCCGAGTGCGCGCGACTGGCGTTCAAGTTCCAGCCGGGCGTAGGCGGCGAGCTCTGATAGGGTAAGCACGCCGTTGCTGTCTGCGTCTGCCCAGGATGAGAAGGCTTCAAGAAGGTAGTATGTGCCGAGGCCGTGGCCCAGCGTCTTGCTCTCGTGAGCCCCCTGCTCAGGAGTCGCGGTGAACACGAACGTCACGTTCTGTTTGGAGAGTGACTTTGGGAACACGGGGACGTCGCTGCCCGGGAGAAGCGCTCGTCCACTTGTGAATCCCGCATCCACAAACACTACTACGTTGGGTATGTTAAGTGCCTGCAGGCTGGTAGCGAGATCTTCGAGGTCGATTGCAGTGTTCTTTAGGTCCGCGGAATCAGCGTCAGAGGGCAGGAGATAGAGCTGAAATGAATCACCCGTCCGACGAGACGCGGCGCAGCCGGCGAAGTAGAGAACAAGGAGCCGTCTCTTGGGAGAATCAGGTGCCTTAAGGGCTCTGAGTCTCCCCAGAATTGATTCCTTGCGAGCATCCCTGCCGGTCGCGAGCACGATACCTGCCGGGTCGAATCCCACCTCTTTGAGTTTGGCGGCGAACGAAGCTGCATCAATCTCGGCGAATTCGGGTGCTGGGATATTAGGGTTGTCGTACTTGTCCACGCCGAAGACGAGCGCAAGCTTGGCGGAAGCAGGGACCACTCGCTCCTCCGGGCGCGGCCTGCCAACTAC
>DAOVDS010000153.1 GCA_030669415.1 bacterium | reverse complement strand
TGCCTCCTCGCCGAGTACGTCGTCGCCGATGAAACGGTTGGGGTCGGGCCGCCCGGGATGCTCGATTCTTATCACGTTCATCCCGTCCGCCGCCAGCCTGTAGGTGAGGAAGGGCAGCGTCGTGGCCTGCTCGACACTTATTACGGTAGTATTCCTGAAAAGCTCCAACTCTTCCATAACGTGACACCCGATACAATGCCTGTTGAAAATCCGCATCAAGATTAACTTCACGCGCCCGGCAGTTCAAGCAAAGTTTGCGGGTCGAGCATATTTGTTGTATAATAACGAGCGATTGGAGCAGGGCTTCAGAAGAGGTAAGGTGTTTATGTCACGCATAGTTGTTGTTTGTATTATCGGTGTGATTGCAGTTGCGGTTATTGCATGCGTTATTTGGTTCTCACAGCCTGAAGAAAAGCCGGTTGTAACCGAGGCAAAGAAGGACAGCACGGCTGCACTGTCCGAAAAACCCGGAAAGACATCGGAAGGAACATCGCCGACTGCAAAGAAGACGGACATATCAGAAGCTGCCCCTAAAACAGATTCGGAAGCCCCGATAGAATCTGAATCAGAGTGGGATGATATAGGCCCGATTGACCCGAACAGCCCCGCGGCGCCGTACCTCGAGGCGTTCAAGCTCATGGACCTCGAGAACTATGATGAGTTGATGGAGACGGTATGGAAGATAATGGAGGAGGGCTGGAACGAGGAGCATCCGGAAATTCTGAAACTGCTGGAAAAGAACCGCGAGGCGCTAATCAAGCTCAAGGCCGCGATAGACAGGGGCGACTGCTATTTCCCCGTGCCCGATGATGCCGACTACGACTTTCGCATGCCACATGTCATGTATTGCAAAGATGCAGGGATGCTTCTTGCGCTTAAAGCGCGATTCTTCGAAAAAGAAGGAGACACCGAGAATGCCGCGCGCAATATCGCCGATGGAATACGGTTCTCGCAGGATGTGGCAAGAGGCGGTCTGCTCATCAACGACCTGGTTGGAATCAGCGTTCAGCGCAACTTCCTCGATATGATACAAGGTGAGATTGGCAAAGACCGGCCGGATTTGCACTTCTGCAGCGCTATCGAGCGAAGCCTCTACGACCTCGAATATACGCAGGCACCTGTGGAGAAAGGTCTTGAGGTCCAGCAAGTCATGACGAAAAACTCTCTTGAGAAACTCCTGTCTCTGGACGCGAAGGAGAGGGCGAAACAGCTTCCTAAATCATTATTTTCCGATGTTACTTCCGAGGAGCTAAAGGAATGCATGTCCCTCTATGCCCGGCATCATGAGGAATTGTGCAGTGCGCTTGAGAATGGGCTGACCGCGGCAATCAGAAAGGCGGACGAGCTGGACAGGCGTATCGAGGCCAACCTCAAAGAACTGCCGAAGCTGTTTTCCTTCCTGCGTTCCAGTTTTCCAGCCTACTTGAAAAACAAGGCACGCAGGAAAGTGGAATACGAGATGGCGCGGGCGGGTGTTGCGCTCGAACTGTACGCGACCGAAAAGGGGGGCTATCCCGATTCGCTGAAGGAGCTGACGCCGAAATACCTTCCCCGTGTGCCTGTGGACACTTTTTCCGGCAGGCCGATGAAATACACAAGTAGCAAGAACGGTTACACGCTCTACAGCTTCGGGTACGACATGGATGACGACGGCGCGAAGGAAAAGGCCGAGTCCTGGAGCGGCGAAGGCGACGTGGTGCTTCGCAAAGAGAGAAAATAGGCATGGTTCAAATCCGGGTAACAGAAGCCCCGGGTCTATGACCCGGGGTTGATCAAACCCCGCCGCACAGCGGCGGGGCTTCCGGGGACACGTAACGAGTACATGTCCCCAGATTCTTGAACCATACCGGAAAATAGGTTTCACACCCTGAGTCTACAGAGGCAGGTACTGGAAGATGCTGAAGAAGTGCTCCGCGACGCCCAGGCCGATGGCAAGCAGGACAATGACGAGGACTATTATGATTGCTGCGCGGATGGCTTTTCGGCGTCTTTCTTCCACCCGGCGGCGCTCAAGCTCCTGGCGCTCGCGCAGTTCGCGCGCCTTCCTGCGGCGGTCATCCTCGGCCTGCTGAACCTTCCACTGGACGCTCTGAATCTGCCTCTTGAGCTTGGTAAGGCTCTTCTCCAGGTGCAGAGAGGGGTTCTCCTGCACGATTTTCACAGCCTGCTGATACTCCCTGACCGCCCTCTCCGGTTCACCAAGCTGCTCGTACGCGAGGCCAATCTGGAACCTGGCGTAGATGTTGTCATACTCGATTTTGAGAGCTTTGCGGTAGGCGTCAATTGCGCCGGCCCTGTCGCCCGACTTGACCCGGGAGTCTCCCAGGCCGCACCATGCCTCGGGGTTCTCCGGCGCCATGGCGGCGAACTCCACATACAGCAGAGCTGCCTTTTCGAGCTTACCTTCCTCAAGCGCCTTGAGGGCCTTCTCGCGTAGCGTGGCGGTAACGGCGTCGAGGTCGCCGGGCAGTTCCTCTGCCTCAACGCGTATCGGCACCTCCTCGGCATCCTGTTCGCCAGGCAGCTCAGCGGTTGTGTCCGCGGCCCCGAGTTCAGCGATTATAGGAAGCCTCTGGGTCCCGCTGCGGTCAAAGGCGTTCTTGGCCGCCATGTAGAACTCCATGGCGTTCTGCGGGCGCCTGTGCGGGTCCATTTCGAGACTTCTGAGAATTGCGCGGAACAGGCGCGGGGGTATCCCGACAATAGGCTCCGGCGGCGGGCGGTCCCGCGAGGCCGCGATTACCGCGGTGTTGAAGGCCGGCCTGCCCGACAGCAGCATGTAGACTGTGGCGCCAAGCGAGTAGATGTCAGAGGGCACACTCAGGTTCTCGCCCCGGAGCTGCTCCGGCGACATGTAGTTGGGAGTACCGCGCACCGTATGCTGGCTGACCGCATTGACCGACTGCTCGAGCCTGCGGGCTATGCCGAAGTCCGCCACCTTGACGAGGCCCTCTTCCGTAACCATGATGTTCGACGGCTTGACGTCGCGGTGAATGACGCCGAGCGAGTGGGCGTAGCCGAGCGCATCGCAGACTGGCAGGAGCCACCCCATAACCTGCTCCGCGGAGAATCTGCTCTCGGGCGTCTCGTTGACAAGCTGGTAGAGATTCTTGCCCGAGACAAACTCCATGACTATGAACTTGATTTCGCCGCTGGCGTCGAAGCTGTAGACGCGCACGATGTTCTGGTGGGTAAGCTGGATTGTTATTCTCGCCTCTTCGCGCAGGTGTTTTATCAGCCGCGGGTCGTCGGCAAGTGATGGCGGGATAACCTTCAGCGCGACATCCATGTCGAGCTCGAGGTCGCGGCCGAGGAATATCTCCGCCATTCCACCGCGGGCAAGCCGCCGCGAGACAACGTAGCGCTGGTTGAGCGTCTGGCCGGCAGTCACCTGCGCCGGGCGCTGCGAGTACCCCTGGGTGAACTCGTTCGCATCCTCGTCAAGCATGGAGCCGCAGTGCTTGCACTTCCTGGCTGCGGCAAGTATCTCCTCAGCGCAGAACGGGCAGCGCCTGGTGCCTCCTGTCTTCTTGCCTTCGTCTCCCATCCGGCTCCCGTCAGTTCAGTCATGCCTGTGGCAGCCCGCAGCCAGAAGAATATTAGGACAAGAAACGGCTGTTTGCAAGCGAATTTGCCCAACTGCCCAAACCACGGGCGCTGCAAGGCGCACACGCACTTGGATATTTAGCGGCGGTCCCGCAGGGACACCTGAGGCTTGCTGCGCGTGTAATTCAGCGGCGGTGTTCTTTTCAGCAACATCCGCGTTGCAGGCAACACGGCCAAGAACCATCCGCGGGTTGAATCCGCCGTATGGCGGACGCGGCTTTGGGCCGGTGCGGCGCTTGACATGAAGCGAGGAGGCGGGTAGGATTGGCGCGGGAGAGAGAGTTTGCGAGGAATGGTGCAATGCATTTCGTGAAGATAGATGCGTTCGACCTTGATGATGCGTGGTTTCAGGCCCTCAACTCGATAATCGACAACGGCCACGTCTACAAGATAACGCGAGGCTCCTACAAGGGCCAGAAGCGCCTCGAGTTCGACATGGTGTTCATACAGGTGACGAGCCCCGGACACCAGATAATCCCCCTCATTCCCGAGGGCATGTCCATACCGCCGCCAACCTCCATGGAGTATGTCGAGCAGTACATGGCATACATCCTGACCAGCCAGAAGACTACCCACGAGGACTACACCTACGGCGAGCGGCTTGTCGCACCGGTCGGGCGCACGAAGGATGGCAGGGAACTCGCCTTCGAGGTCAACCAGATATTCGAGGTCATAGGGATGTATAAGAGCGAGGGTTTCGGCACCAACCAGGCGTGCATGGAGATTGGCATGCCCTCAGACATTTCCCTTGATGACCCGCCGTGCCTGCGCCTGATTGACACCCGGGTGCGCTACGGCAAGCTGCACTTCTTCTGCTATTTCCGCTCGTGGGACCTGTGGGGTGGGATGCCCTCGAACCTCGGCGCGATTCAGAAGCTCAAGGAGTGGATGGCGGAGGAAATCGGCGTGGAAGACGGCCAGCTCATGGCCTGCTCCAAAGGGCTTCACCTCTACGACCACTGCTGGAGCTACGCCGAGGCCAGAACGGGGAAGAAAATCACACTTGAAGACAGGCCTGCGGTAGAATAGGCCGGATGTTGAAGATTCAAGGCTCAAGGTTAAAGGAAGTAGCTTGCGCGACGCAGCCAGGCGAGAAGCCGGAGCTTCTAACCGAGGTGAACCGGTGCGTCAGGTGCGCCCGGTGCAAGGAAGTGTGCCCCGCCTACCGCGCAACTCACGATGAGCGCAAGGTGGCACGCGGGCGCCTGATGGTCCTCTCGCAGATGCTTTCAGGAGAGCTTGCCCCATCGCCGGGCGTGCGCGAGGTGCTTGACGCGTGCCTCAAATGCCACCAGTGCGCCGACATCTGCCCGGTCGGGATTGACACGGTGAGGCTTTTCTGCCAGGGCCGGTCCCTGCTGCCCGGGCCGGGGATGCGCTCGTTTCTTACCAGGCTCGTTTTCCGGCTCATTCTGCCGCACCGCCGGCTCTATGACCTTTTCATGCGGCTTGCGCGGTGGGGACAGAAGCTCATGCCCAGACGCGCGGGAGGGCTTCGCCACCTGCCGCTTATGTTCGAGGGAAGGAGAAGCGTACCCGAGCTCGCGAAGCGCCCCGCCCTGTCCGTGCTGTCAGAGAGAACCGGCCGCGGGCCGCGAGTGGCTTTCTACGTTGGCTGCCTTCTCAACTACGTTTACGCGGATACTGCCTCAAACGCGCACAAGCTCCTGAAGCAGGCGGGCTGTGAGGTCATTGTGCCGCAGGCCCAGCTCTGCTGCGGCCTTGCCGCCCTGTATGCGGGTGACACGAAGGCGGCCCGCCGCCTCGCAACGCACAACGCGTCCGTATTTTCCGAATGCGAGGCGGAATATGTGGTGACAGCGTGCGCAACCTGCGCTACAATGCTCAAGCAGGAGTACCCGCTGATGCTGGGACCCGGCTGGGCAGGCGGGGCGCAGGTCATGGAGATAACCGAGTTCCTGACGGCCCGCGGATACCGGCCGCAGGGGCGTGGGACACCGGTAACGTACCACGACCCCTGCCACATGCGTTTTGCACAGCACGTGGTCGAGCAGCCGCGGCGGGTCCTGTCGGCAGTTGCGCAGGTCCGGGAGCCGGCCGAAGCCGGGCGCTGCTGCGGGGGAGGCGGAACTTTCTCCATATACCATTACGGCCTGTCGCGCGAAATCGGCCAGGCACAGGCGAAGCAGCTTAAAGACACGGGCGCGCAGACGGTCGCTACCACCTGCCCGGGCTGCATGCTGCAGCTTGCCGACATGTTGGGAGGCGATATGGAGGTCTGCCACGTGGTGGACTTTGTTGCGCGGGCGATATCGAGTGGGAATCGCATCGAGCGCGGTGATTTTCTTGCAACAGAGCCGCGCCCGGTGCCGTCTTAGATGAAGACGGGGGCGTGCTATGGGTATGCTTGTGGACGGCGTCGTGGAGGGTGCCGGCCCGTCGGGACAGTAGGGGCTATGGAGGTCTGTGATGCGAAAGAGCGGATTCACTCTGGTTGAGCTTCTGATTGTGATAGCTATCATCGGAGTTCTTGCGGGCCTCGTCATGATTGCCGTTACCGGTGCGCAGAGGAAGGCCATGGAAGCAGTGGCCAAGACGACCATGGACAACCTCCACCTGCAACTCACAAACTACTACAATGATGTCGGCTTCTACCCGCCGGGCAACGCGGAGAACGACGAAGGCAACATCAACATGGTGCTTGCCCTGAGCGACCTCAGCGCCGCCGATGGCGGCAAGGGCGGGCCGGACTCGCCGTACTTCGAGTTCAAGGAAAGCGACCTGAAAGCTTCAACGTTCTCGCCGTCCTTTAAGGTATTCCTTGACCCGTGGGGCCAGCCTTGGCACTACGTGCGGGCAAGAGATGAGAGCGGCAGCCTCAAGGCCGGCATTCACTCCCGCCATTCTTACGACCTCTGGTCCAACGGGCCGAACGCGGAGGATGACAAGGGAGAGAACGACAAAAAAGACAAGGACGACATTGCCAACTGGCACTGATGTTTAGAGGATGGTTCTTTCGAGTGCGACTCCCTGCAAGATAGGAAGAGACATGGCACAGCGAAACAGCGCCGGCAGTCCTGAGAGCACGCAGCGCGGCCGGGCGCAAGGATACACAATGATTGAAATACTCACGGTCGTGGGAATAATCTCGCTTCTTACCGCATCGATAATCGTCATGGCCTCCGGCGTCCCCGACAAGGCCCGAAAGACAGGCACGCAGGGCACGCTCAACCAGCTCGCCATGGCGCTCCAGAGGTATTACAGCGAATTCAAGCTGTTTCCCCCCGACGGCTACGACACGAACGTGACTGCGCCCAACGGGAAGCAGCTCAAGGGCAGCGCCTGCCTCACATACTACCTCGCCTGGATGTATCCCGACGGCAGCGGCGACTTCATCAGCTTCGACATGCAGAAGACCGACTTCACAGACCCCGAACACCTCCGGCAGATTCCCGTGCACAACAGGCAGCCGTTCTGGGTGGGCTTCAAGAAAAAGGAGGATCTCGACAGCAACGGCGAAGTGCTGGACAAATGGGGCAATCCACTGCGCTACGACAACTGCGACAAACTGAAAGATGGCACGAATCAGTATTCGCCGAACTGCCAGCCGATGGGTAGCGCTTCGGACCCCGACCCGCGGGTAGCCACCAACAACGGGCAGGCATTCAATGCGGGGGGATATGATTTGTGGTCGTGCGGACGTGACGGCGACACTGAAGAGACGGATGCCGAAGATGACATAATCAGCGGCCGGGAAGAAGCCAAGTAGGCCGGTAGCCGGCTCGCTGGGAGCAGCGGGAGGAGAGATGAATAAGAGGGCATTCACACTGATAGAACTTCTGGTGGTTATCTCGATTATCGTGATTCTCGCCACCATATCCATACCGACACTGGCACTCGTGGCCAGCAGCAAGCGGCTGGAAAACGTCGGCAGGACTATCCAGTCGGCCCTGAACGAGGCGCGCAGGCTCTCAATCACCAAGCGCAGGCACCATAAGGTAATCTTCGCCACCTCGGGCCTCAAGGTCTACGACATGGAGAAAAAGTGCTACGTCGGCGAGAAGCTCACAATAGACAACCGGGTGGAATACCTGCTGGGCTTCCGCGGCTACACGCCTCCGTTCAATGACAGCGCCGAGGACGAGGAGAACCCCTCCGCGGATGCGGTCAATAACTACTCGATTGAGTTCCGCAACGACGGCTCGATAATCTTCGCCCCGCATACCAGCGTGTCACGAAGCCTTTACGAGATAGAGGGCAACGACGAGGCTGACCTGGTAATCAAGCAGCAGGGCGAAAAGAGGCGGTGCTATGTTGACATAGACCCCGCCTCCGGGCGTGCAGTTACCAAGCTGGAAATAACCGAAGTCGGCCAATAGAACGCGGGGGTGGGTATGTCCGCCAGCAAGGGTTTCACAATTATCGAGATACTGATTGCCATGGTCGTGCTGTCGCTGGGCCTCCTGGGAATCCTGGGCGTATTCCCGGCAGGCATCAAGAAGACGGCGGAGATTGTCGAGGATTCCAACGCGGCCATGATTGCGGAGAGCTCGCGAAACGCCATGGAACTCGCGCTCCAGAACGCACGCATCGACGATGGTGCTGACAAGGGCTTTATCTACCTGGGCGAAGGAGTGGACGCGCTCATGGAAGAGAGAGGCAACGTGCCGCCGGTTGACATTACGCTGCTTGACGGCACGCCGCCATCCATAAACAAGGCTGCAGACTACTGGGTCAAGCTGCCGTACAACAACGGCGAGGAGTACCTCTACCCGCGCTTCGACCCCACCATCTACGCGGTGGGCACCTTTACCGCAGACAACCTCCCGCCGGTGAAGCGCGTGTTCCCCTGCGGCGCACAGATACTCAAAGACGTCAATGACCCCGGGCTTACCACCGACGAGCGCAAAGAGGCGGAGAGAGACCCGTACAGCCAGTATTCCTACGCGTTCATTGTCAGGGAAGCCAAGGTCGGAGACCCGCCCGCATACACCACCATGCATTCGCTTTACGAGGTGACTATCTACATCTACAAGAACTTCCCCTCAAACCTGTTTGACATGGGCAATGATGCGGCAGGCTTCGCAAACTCGCGCCACCAGCCGGTAAAGATATTCAAGACACTGATTTCCTTTTAGTGTTTCAAGGCATGGAAAAAGCCTGCCCTGTAGGGCAGGCTTTTTTTCTTTGCGCCCGGATATGGGAATCCTACTTGCCGGTCTTGCGCTTCTCGAGACGGAAGCTTATTATCTTCACTTTCTCCGTCGGGCGGCTCTGAAAAGTCTCGACTTTCTCTATCTTGTGTGCCACCTCAAGCCCCTCGATAACCTTGCCGAAGAGCGTATAGTTGTTGTCGAGATTGTCCGCGCGCCCCAGAGTGATAAAAAACTGGCAGTCGTTTGAGTCAGGTTTGCCTTGCGACCTCGCCATGCCCACAGAACCATCCACAAAAGGCGTCTTGGTAAATTCGCCGGGGATAGTCTCGTCAGTACCCCCCATGCCGGTGCCGGTCGGGTCGCCGCCCTGGATGCAGAACCCCGGCACGACCCTGTGGAATATCAGGCCATCGTAGAAGCCTTTTCCTATCAGTTCCTTTATTCGCTTGACAGTCTTGGGCGCAAGGTCCGGGTAGAACTCAATCACCATCTTGCCGAATCCGGTTTCGAGCACGCCGACCTCGACCTCTTCAGGCTCTTTCGGCTCAGCGGTTTCTTCCGTCTTGGCGGTTTCCCCTTCGCCTTTCGGGGTCTCTTCCTCCTGAGACGGCTTCGTCACCTCTTCGGGAGGTGGGGTCTCGGCAACAGGCTGTTTCTCTTTCGCTTCCGTGCAGCCGCACGCAAGCAGCAGGCAAAACATCGGCAAGACAAAGAGCAGCATTCTCATTCCAGTCATTCTATTCCTCCGTATCCGGTTTGTCCTTGATTATGATTTTCTCGATGAAAATCGGCTCGACGGGCCTGTCACCGGTACCGGTTTCCACTTTGCCGATTCTCTCGACGACGCTCAAGCCGTCCGTGACCTGCCCGAAAACAGTGTAGTTGCCATCCAGTTGTGGCAGTGGCGCCAAGCATAGGTAGAACTGGCTGCCCGCGCTGTTCGGATCCTGAGCCCTGGCCATGGCGAGAGTGCCCGGCATGTGCTTGTGAGCGTTGAACTCCGCATCGACGTGGTGGCCCGGCCCGCCTGTGCCGTCGCCCCTGGGGCAGCCGCCCTGGATGACGAAGCCCTTTACGATTCGGTGAAAAACCAGGCCGTCGTAGAACTGCTTCTCGGCCAGCTCGATGAAGTTCCTGACGTGATTGGGCGCATCCTCGGGGTAGAACTCGAGGGTGACAGTCCCGTAGCTCGTCTCCATTACCGCGAACTTGTTTTTCATGTCTTCCACTCGCAACCGCCTTCCTGTACCCAGACATCC
>DAOVDS010000348.1 GCA_030669415.1 bacterium | reverse complement strand
ATAATCCGAACCCATGATGTCATGGAAACTGCTCAAGCAGCGAAGCTCGCTGATGCTATTACAAATGGCGAATTACCCGGGGAGAGCTAACTGTTGTACTCGACTTTGCATTCCTTATGGAAGCCGGCCGTGGAGATTGGCATAATCTTCACAATTCTATACATGGCGCTGCGCTTCATGCAGGGCACCAGGGGTGCGGGAATCCTTAAAGGCCTCACCATGCTGCTTGTCATCGTCTTCCTGGCCCTGTACTACGTCTCGCAACGGTTCGAACTCGAACGTATTAACTTTCTTCTTGACAAATTCCTCCAGGCGGCGATCTTCGCGTTGATAATCATCTTCCAGCCCGAGCTGAGGCGCGGACTCGTCAGGCTTGGCCAGGCACCACTCTTCGGCCGGTTCATAGGCGGCGGGTTAGACATAATAGATGAGATTGAAAAAGCGGTTACCAGGCTGTCAAAAAATCGTGTCGGGGCACTTATCGTCATTGAAAGAACCGTAGGTCTCAGCTCCTACGTCGAAGGCGGGGTCAGGATAGACTCGGATGTGAAAAGCGAGCTGCTTGACTCAATCTTCTATCCTGGCAGCTCCCTGCACGACGGCGCCGTGATTATACAGGGCGGAAGGATTAGCGCCGCCGCGTGCCTGCTGCCACTCTCCGAGAACCCTACACTCGGCCTGGGCACCAGGCACAGGGCCGGTGTCGGCCTGACTGAAGAGACCGACGCCATTACGGTGATAGTAAGCGAGGAGACCGGCAAGGTCTCACTCGCCCTCGAAGGTGAGATACAGCGGGGTATAGACTTGCCGAAGCTCTCGAAACTCCTGCGCGAATATTATCTCGAACGGGAAACCGGATTGCACCCGCAGGCGGGGCAGAGCTTCCAGACCGGTTGACGGGGTCAGGACTCTATGAGAATACGACAGGACTCAAAGAACCGCTTCCTTCGGGTATTGAAGGTTCTTTTTGTCGTCAACTTCCGAAACAAGGCTACCGCACTTGTCCTGGCGGTCGTGATATGGCTGGTTGTGTCCTACCAGGTCTCAGACGAGTACGAGAGAAACGACGTCATAGTGGAGATTGTCCCACGCAAAGATGGCGTCGTCATGAAGGATATCGCAGTAGAGCCCTCGCACATCGTCGTGAAGGTGAAGTTCACCGCGCCGCAGCGCATCGGGCAGCAGTACCTCGCGCCCGCTGCCAAGGTCCGCGCCGTACACACGATAGAAAATCCCCCCATAGGAAAGCCCATAAGCATCAAGCTGAATCGCGAGGACTTCGACCTTCCCTACGACGTCAAGCTCGACCACGTCGAACCGAGGAGACTGGAGAACATAATCCTGCACCGCATTGTCACCCGCAACCTGCGCGTCCACGTGGAGCGCAGGGGACATCCCGCGCAGGGATACGAGCTCTCCGGTGAACCCCACGTCGAGCCAACCGAGGTCTCTGTCAGAGGGCCCAAGGAAACGCTCGACGCCGCAGCTTACATCCCCACCGAGCCCGTGGATATAGAGGGCCGTTCCAGCTCCTTTTCCTCGGACTACTCGCTTGTAGACACCCTCAACGGGAAACCGGTGCAAACTACCACAAAAGTGAGGGTCCGCGTGAACATGAGGCCCGTTGAGATTGTCAAGACCTTCAGCGTCCCCATCAATATCAATATCCCGCCGAGCTACAGCCACGAGGCCCTGCTGCCAAAGGCAGAACCCGGCGGCATGGTCAAGCTCTCCATCAAGGGCCCCGAGTTCCTGCTCAATGAGCCGGCCACAGCCGCTAAAATCGCCGCCTTCGTGGTCGTTACACCGGACAAGCAGCCCAGGGAAATACCCTACTCTGCCAAAGTGCACCTGTTCGTGCCGCCCGAGCTCACCGAGCTCACTCTCGCCGGCGAACACTATGTTGATTTGGTCATAAGAAAGAAAGAACAGAAACAGCCATAAGCAAGCCGCGTCCTTCAGGGCGCGGGTAGTTAGCCGGCGGACTTGTCCGCCGTGTAATCCAGCAAGCCGCGTCCTTCAGGGCGCGGGTAACTTAGCCGGCGGACTTGTCCGCCGTGTAATCCAGAAATCCGGGCTAAAGCACGAAAGGATATCAAGGAATGCCCTCATCCCGACTGTTTGGTACCGACGGCATAAGAGATATCGCCGGACATGGAAATCTCAGCCCGGAGAAGATTGTCAGAATCGGAAAGGCGCTCGGATACCTGCTTCGCAGCGAGCCCCACCTGTTCTGGACGCACCCCGAGACAAAGCGCGACTCCGGCGCACGCATCGTAACCACACGGGACACCCGCGCCTCCGGCCACATGATAGAAGGAGCCTTGCGCGCAGGCCTGCTGACCGCCGGCGCCGATATCCTCGCCGCCGACGTTCTCCCCACACCCGTCTGCTCGTTCCTCGTCGGTGAGCTCGACTGCACCTGCGGGATTGTCATCTCCGCATCCCACAACCCGAATGAGTACAACGGAATCAAGTTCTTCAACGCCGAGGGGTTCAAGATTTCCACCGCCCTCGAAGACCGAATCGAAGAGCTCGTGGAAGATGCCAACGCCATGGACTCGCTTGGCGCACAGGAGATTGGAACTCTCGAAGAGCTCCCCCGTGCAGCCGACCTTTACGTGGACAGCACTGTCGAGCGCCTCATAAACGACCTCGACCTGAGAGGATTCAAAATAGTGCTCGACTGCGCCAACGGCGCTGTGACAAGAACCGCCCCGGCCATCTTCGACAACCTCGGCGCAGACGCGTACTGCATAAACGCCGTGCCCAACGGCCGCAACATCAACGTGAACTCCGGCGCCCTCCACCCGGATTTGACCGCGCAAACAGTGAAAAGGCTCAATGCCCGCATCGGCTTCTCGTTTGACGGCGATGGCGACAGGGTGATTCTCGTGGATGAAAAGGGAATCGAGCGCGACGGCGACTACATCATGGCTATATGCGGGCGCCACCTCAAAGATGCCAGCGCCCTCCCGGCAAACACCGTCGTGACTACCGTCATGTCCAACATCGGCCTCGAGCTCTCGCTGAAAGAACACGGGATTGAAATGGTCCGCACAGGGGTGGGCGACAGGCTTGTGACGGAAGAGCTCCTGCGCCGCGGCGCCACCCTCGGCGGAGAGCAGTCCGGACACATCCTCTTCCTCGACAAATGCCCCACAGGCGACGGCGTGTGGACCGCGCTCATGATTCTTCAGATTATGAACGAAACCGGCAAGTCCCTCTCCGAGCTTTCCGAGTGCATGAAGAAGTTCCCCCAGGTCCTCCTCAACGTCAAGGTGCACTCCAAGCCACCCCTCGAATCCATACCCGAAGTCAGGAAAGCGCTCGAAGATGTGAACACCAGGCTCGCCGGCAAAGGCCGAATCGTCCTGCGATACTCCGGCACAGAGCCACTCGCAAGAGTAATGGTCGAAGGCCCGGACAACGACACGATTCAGGAGATGGCCCAAAGCATCGCAGACGCCATAGCCAACATTCTCGGCTGATTTTTGGAGCAGTCATTGCGAGCGAAGCGCGGCAATCTCCAATCTGGCCACAGAGGCACAGAGAAAATACGTCTGTTTCCTTATTATTACCGGAAGCACCACGCCGTGAGGCGTGGTGGCAATAATAAATCAGGTGAACACTGATTAACACGGGAACCGCGAAACGGTTTCTGAGTTTGCGAAGCAAACGGCAAGCGGTGCAAACGCACTTTTAGCCGCGCCGCTTGCGGCGCGTTATGCCTGATTTGTAATCTGGATTTTGAAATTATTACCCGCGGGCTGTCCCGCAGGGACTCTTTTAGAAGT
>DAOVDS010000239.1 GCA_030669415.1 bacterium | reverse complement strand
TATAAAGTAGGAATTGAGTTCGAGTAGTTTTTTCAGTAAGGAGAACCAAATGGCAAAGAAACCTCCAAAGCTCTACAAGATTGGCGAGGTTATGCAGTATTCCAACCTCAGCCGTCAGACTGTACACAACTACACCACCATGGGCCTTATCCAGGAAGAGAGCCGCACAGTCCCCGGCAACCACCGCCTCTATCCCGAGACAGTGTTCGATGACATTGAGAAAATCAAGGAACTCAAGGCGCTGGGGAAATCGCTTCGGGAAATCCGTGAAATCATGGATGAGACCCGGCGCCAGCGGGAAGAACAGGAAACAGAAAATCACGACGAGAGTTGACATGGCTTATAGCCGGTTTTTACCCAAGGAGAGGGGAGTAAGATGAGAGCGGCGAGAAGACAGAAGTTCGAAATGCCGGGACACATGCCCATGACTGATGAGCAGCGCGAGGAGCTCTGGCGCGATTTCCTTGTTAGCCACGAACCGTTCCTGCGCAATACGCTGCTGGTTGAGTACATGCCTGTGGTCAAGTACATAGCGGAGATGATAAACTCGCGCCTGCCCGGCTCCGTCATGGTTGAGGACCTTGTCTCCTACGGCACTTTCGGCCTTATCGACGCAATCGAGGGATTCGACATCGAGCGCGGAGTCAAGTTCGAGACATTCTGCGCGCAGCGGGTCCGCGGCGCCATCCTCGACGGACTGCGCTCCCAGGACTGGGTGCCCAGAATCACCCGTGCCCGCATGCGCAGGTTCCGCAGTGTGCGCGAGCAGCTTGAGTGCGAGCTGGGCCGGCGGCCCACCAACGAAGAGCTCGCAGGCCGCCTCGGTGTGGACATCGAGCAGCTTCACCAGCTTCTCAGCGAGGTCGCATCCGTGACCATCTTCAGCCTCTCGGACGCGACCGGCAGCCCCAGCGAGGACTCGTCGCTTCGCAACATCGACTACATCGAAGACTCCGGCATACCGGACCCCATGGAAGTCCTCCAGAAGCGCGAAATCATGCAGGTTGCCCGGCGCTACCTCAGCGAGAGGGAATTCACCGTGCTCGATTCCTACTACAACCACGAAATGACCATGCGCGACATCGGCACCCGGCTGGGCATGAGCGAGTCGCGTGTCTCGCAGATACACTCGAAAGCCATCGAGCGCCTGCGCTTCTACATCGCCCGGGGCGACAAGGTCCACAGCTAACCCGGATTTCTCACAAATCTTTGGCGTCCGGCGGGCGCTTTTCGCCCCAGGCTGCGTCCTCCGCGCTCGCTGTCCTCAGCGTATCTACTGATACGCTTGCGGAATCTCGCTTGTGCGTCCTTGCCTGGAACCAAAATCGCTCCGCCGGTCCTGAACACCATGTCAACTCGGTGAAGGGCAGTTTCTTGCCATATCCGCTACCGGCACAGCATGTTGTAAATTCCGCCGCCAAACCTCTGTGAGAAATCCGGGCTAACAGCCACTGTCAAAGGCTGCTTCTTTGACTGTATTGCCGGAGCTCCTTGCGCGGGATTGCTATGCAAAGTATGTATGCATATCTCAGAATGAACACGACTGCGAAGGTGAGGCAGAACACCAGCGCCGAATGAGCCGGCGGGTGCATTGACCGGCCGAGGCTTCCCGGCCAACCCGGCCCTTCGGATTTGACTTCCAATTCCACCAGATAGAATCCAGCAGCGACAGCGAGGGCCACCAAAACGGCAAGCCACAACGCGCTCAGAATGGGCAGAGCTTTCCGCATGTTTCTGTCCAACAGGAAACTGCGCCACCTGCAAAAAAAGACAAATTTTTGGCCCGGTTCAAATGCCCAAGGATACGGGTGACACGGATGCAACGCACCCCGTCATTGCGAGCGGTGCGTAGCACCGCGTGGCAATCTCATCTGAATGAGATTGCTTTGTCACTTCGTTCCTCGCAATGACAGAGAAGTGTTATCCTGTTTTGAACCATGCCCAAATTTTTCTTTCTTAGTGTAGAGACGTCACATCTGTTCCCGCTGTTGCAGGGATTTTGTCGGGAATTTTTCTGTTTTGGCGTTTTGGAGATGGCGTTTTGCACTACGGTGCGCTATCATATCATCGAGCGGAGAGGAGTCTCTGCGTAGTCGAGCATAAGGAGTACTGAGATGGGTAGGAAGCATATCGCCCTTGGGGCGCTGGTGGTTGTCTGCGTCGTTCTTCTGGCTTTCTGCGTGGCGCTGGCCCAGGAACAGCCCAAACAGCCCCAGCAGCCCAAACAACCCCAGCAGCCTCAACAGCCTCAGCAGCCGCAACAACCACCACAGCCGAAGAAGAAGCCGCCCGGAAGGCGCATCCTGAAGAACTACTACCTCGAAGATGAAGAGGAGCTGAAATCCTTCACGTACAAGGACAACCCGGCCTTCAAAATCTACAAGCCAGGCGACAAGTGGCACTTCATTGACGTCTCCAAGTTCCACGGCGCCCAGGTCCAGGCTGCGCGGAACGACCAGGAAAGGCGCAAGCAGGTCGATGACTACTTCAAGGTGTGCAAGTGCATCATGTACAACGAGGAACTCAACGCTGAGGCGCGTGTCCTCGTCGGCGTCGGCATAGGAAAGAAGACTCTCCAAGAGATTATGAAGGAGCTTGAGTTCTCCCTGAAAAAGAGCTTCAGCGACTACAAGCGCGTCAGTCTCAAGGGAAAGAAAAAGAGCAGTGCCGCAGGTGCCTGCCTCATCTTCGAGGGAACACCAAAGGACCAGGACAAGGACAAGTATACCTGGTACTTGTTTCTGAAGAACAACTGCTTCTACCAGTTGCGAATCGCCTGTCCGGAGGCCAAGTCCAAGGACGGCGCAAAAGACATCAAGAAAATATACAGCAAGTGGAAGTTCTAAGCCGCTCCTTCTTCGCGACGGATGGTTCCGGTGCTTCCCGGCTTGCCGGGAGCAGCAATATATCTCTTGCCTCTGTTCGACCTGGAGTTATAATCCCTGTCTGCAACTGGAAGCTTTCTCGCTGGAAAGGCAATGAGAAAAACATTTGACTTCTTCAAACCCGCAACCGCGCAGGAAGCGCTCAGACTCTTCAACAGGTACAAAGGCGCCGCCTCATTCCTGGCCGGCGGCACCGACCTGGTCGCCAAGATGCGCTCAGGAACTGCCCGGCCCAAAGCACTCATAGACATCAAGGCGATTGGCCAGCTCTCCGGCGTCAGGAAAACCAGGACCCGGGTGACAATAGGCCCGCTTACTACCCTTACCGAGATTTCCCGGAGCAAAATTCTCAAAACGCTCCTGCCTGTCCTGCCCAAGACCGCTCTTCTCATGGCCTCGCCGCAGGTGCGCAACCGCGGCACTGTCGGCGGAAACCTGTGCAATGCGGCACCCTCGGCGGACATGGCGCCCCCGCTCATTGTCCTGGGCGCCAAGGCCAGGTTCCTCACGAGACAGGGCACCAGGACAGTCAGGCTGGAGGACTTCTTTACTGGGCCCGGGCAGACGCTCGTTACGGGAAAGGGCCTGCTCAGCGCCATTGTGGTGCCTGTCCCGGGGCCGCGCGTCAAGGCGGCATACCAGGTGCTGACGCTGCGTGAGGCGATGGACCTCTCCGTTGTTTCGGCTGCGGCAATGGTGCGAAAGGAGCGCGGCATAATAAGGGAGGCCAGAATCGCACTGGGCGCGGTGGCGCCTGTCCCCATGCGGGCGCCGGAGGCCGAGGCAGCGCTTGTCGGCACGCGGGGCAAAGACGAGGATATCGAGAAGGCGGCGTTGTGCGCGTCCGCCGAGTGCGTGCCGATAACGGATGTGCGCGGCTCGCGCGAGTACCGCCGCGAGATGGTGAGCGTGGTCGTGCGGCGCGTCCTCGAGGAGGTGCGCAACTGAGGGTTCCGGTGACATTGACGATAAACGGCGACTCGCACACGCTCGATGTGGAGCCGGGCATGTCACTTCTGGAGCTTCTGCGCGAAAGGCTGGGACTGACCGGCACCAACTCCGGCTGCAACAAGGGCGACTGCGGCGCGTGCACTGTGCTTATGAACGGGCGCTCCGTCAACTCGTGCCTGGTGCTTGCGGCCGAATGCGACGGGGCCGAGGTGCTGACCATCGAAGGGCTTGCGCAAGGCGGGAAGCTCCACCCCGTGCAGGATGCGTTTATCGAGGAGGGCGCGGTGCAGTGCGGGTTCTGCACGCCCGGCATGATAATGCGGGCCGTCGAGTTCCTGAAGGACAACCCGGCCCCCACGGAAGAGGAGGCTCGGGCCGCGATTGAAGGCAATATCTGCCGCTGCACCGGGTACGAGCGAATTGTCGTGGCAATCCTGACGGCGGCGAAGAAGCTGAAAGTGAAGGGCAAGTGAAGATGGCCAAACCCTTCGTCTACATCGGAAAGAACGTTCCCAAGGTGGATGCCTACGAGAAGGTCATTGGCTCCGCCATTTACGGGCACGACCTGAAGCTGCCGGGCATGCTCCACGGGAAGATACTGCGCTCGGCGCACGCTCACGCCCGGATTATCAAGATAGACACACGAAAGGCCCTGAGGCTGCCGGGTGTCAAGGCCGTCATCACCGCCGCGGATGTCAAGTGTGCCAACCTGGGCTTCGTGGCAGACAACCCTGTCCTCAAGGGAGACAAGGTGCGCTCGTACCGTGACGAGGTCGCGGCCGTGGCGGCGATATCCGAGGAGGTCGCCCGGGAAGCGTGCAGGCTCATCGAGGTGAAATACAGGCCGCTGCCGCCCGTCTTCAACGTGTTTGAGGCAATGGCCGAGGGGGCGCCGCTCGTTCACGAAGACTGCCCCGGCAACAGGGTCAAGTTCGGCTACGAGTTCACCCACGGCGATGTTGATGCCGCGCTCAAGCGCTGCAGGCACGTGGTAAGCGGCGAGTACTCCACGCACTACCAGGCCCACTGCTGCATGGAGCCGTGTTTCGCACTTGCCGCGTTCGGACAGGGCGGCCAGCTCACGTTCTACTCCTCCACTCAAATCCCCTATCTCATGCAGCACAGGCTCTCTCACGTGCTCGGCATACCGGGACACAAGATTCGTATCAGGCAGCCGGTAATAGGCGGCGCGTTCGGCTCCAAGCTCGATGTTTACCCCTACGAGGCCATAACGGCGCTCCTTGCGAAAGCTGCCGGCAGGCCGGTTCGCCTTCTCTATGACCGCGAGGAGGAGTTCGAGTGCTCGCCCACGCGCCAGCCAATGATGATAAAGATGACCACCGGCTGCGATAAGAACGGGAAACTCCTTGCGCGCAGGTGCGAGGCGCTGCTCGACAACGGCGCCTACACCTCCTGGGGAGTCACTACACCACACATCATGCTCACGGGGATTTCCTCGCTCTATCGAGTCGAGAATGTCTACTTCAAGGCGTTCAGCGTGTACACCAACAATCCTTACGCGGGCGCATTCCGCGGCTACGGCAACCCGCAGGGCACTTTCGCCAACGAGCAGCAGATGGATGAGCTCGCAGCCGAAGCGGGCTTCGACCCGGTCGAGTTCCGCCTCATCAACGCGAATGAGCCAAACTCGGTCACGCCGCAGAACTTCAGAATAACCACCTGCGGCCTCAAGCAGTGCATTGAAGAGGCGGCAAAGCGCATTGGTTTCGGTCGCAAGAGAAAACCATACGAGGGGGTCGGTATCGCCGGCATGTTCCACGTCGGCGGTGGTGCCAGGGTCTACAAGAGCGATGCGTGCGGCGTCATCGCCAAGCTCGACGACTTCGGCCGGCTCTCGCTTATGACCGGCGCGACGGAAATCGGCTCAGGCTCCGACACGGCCATGGCAATGCTCGCGGCCGAGGAGCTCGGACTGCCGCTGGATGCAGTCTCGATAATGAACAACGATACCGACATAGGCCCCTGGGATGTCGGAATACACGCAAGCCGCATGACCTTCATAGGCGGAAACGCGGTAATCCGCGCATGCCGCGACATAAAAAGCCAGCTTGCACCGTTCGCCGCGAAGAAGCTTGGCGCCGACCCTGAAAACCTCGTCTTCGAGAAGGGCCGGATTACCGACACGACCGACCCGGAGAAGTCGCTCGAAATCGACCGCTGCGTGCGCTCCATGCACTTCAGGGAGCAGGGCGAGATGGTTGTGGGAAAAGCGTTCTACGACCCGCCCAACGAGTTCCAGGCACGTGACCTGACAGGAAATATCTCTTCTACGTATGCCTTCGCGGCGCACGCGGTGCGCGTGAAGGTTGACCCCGACACCGGCAAGGTCAAGGTCCTCAAGTTCGTCGCAGCGCACGATGTGGGCCGCGTAATAAACCGCCTCGGCCTTGTCGGCCAGATAGAGGGCGCCATCGCGCAGGGACTGGGCTACGCACTCACCGAGCAGATGCAGCTCGACAAGGGCAGGCTGCTGAACAACTCCTACACCGACTACAAGATGTTCCTCTCGCGTGACATGCCGCGTGAGATAGAGCTTGTCTTTGTCGAAACCCACGACCCCGAAGGCCCGTATGGTGCAAAGGGCGTTTCCGAGGCCGGCCTCATCCCGACGCCCGCGGCAGTCGCCAACGCCCTCGCCGACGCACTTGGCACCCGCATGCACCACCTGCCGTTTACGCCCGAGACAATCCTGCGGGCAATCAAAGAAAGCCCCGGACTTCAGTCCGGGGATGGTTAGCCGGCGGGCTTGCCCGCCGCGGAAATCCTACCCGCGCCCCCCCGCAAGACGGATCATTCTAGAAGCCCCACGCGCAAGCGTGGGGAGAAAAATTCCAAAGCCGCCCCGTTCATCGGGGCGGAAAATACCCAAGCCCTCCCGCTGCCCCCTGCCGTAACGGTGACCCGGTGCAGGTTTC
>DAOVDS010000330.1 GCA_030669415.1 bacterium | reverse complement strand
CGTGGTTTTGATGTGTATTACACGGAGGGCAGTGGTGTGCCCATGCGTGCAGAATTGAACGCATGGTGCCCACGGAGCGAAGCGCAGGCAAAACCCGCCGACTGTTCATGAATGGTGCGCTGTACTCCTTGAGCGTGTTGTAGAGCAGCATTGACTGGACCAGGTCGCCATGCTATGATTGGTATTGCCATTACTGCCCCAGGTCTGAATGAAGCGTGGCGAGAAATGGAATCAGGGAACGGTTTCACACTCATAGAGCTGACAATTGTCGTTGTGATACTCGCCGTCATCGCAGCGATAAGCGTTCCGATGGTATTGGATTGCAGGAAGACGGCCAGCGAGACCGCGGCAATGTCGAATGTGAGATCCATAGCGACCAAGGAATTTCTCTATTACCTCCGAAGCGACTTATGGACTGGGGATTTGCAGTTGCTCGGTCTGGGACACTTCGCCGACCGGACCCTGTCCGGTTACAGATACACGATTCAAATAATCGGCGAGAAGAAGATCCCTCCCGGCTGGTCAACAGGAAAGGCGGTCGGCATCAATCTTGGCATGGGCAAAGCCTGGGGACGCAAGCAAAAAGGCGAGCAGGATGACTACACGGCTTGTGATTTCCTGATTATCGCCGCCCCTCAGGATGCGACCGCCGGTGACACACTCTTCTACTGCGACGAGCGAGGACAGATTTTCTCTTCGGAGAGGAAATAGAAACGAGATGGTTGGCGCTGTACGAATGCAGCCTTAAGGGGGAAAGGAATGAAAGCATACGAGAAGATGGCTTTTAGAGTATTAGTGTGGATTTTGCTGGCAGTTGGGATTATTCTGATATCACAGGTATTGTTCCTTGGTGTCAAAGAAGCAGGGAACATAGGTGTTATGGTATTCCTCGGTGGGGGGTTTGTCTCGGTCATGATAGCCATGGTCCTGCTGTCCATCATCTATTTCGGCGGGATGCTGACGCGCTCTCTGGAAGCATTAGTGGGAGAAGTAAACAGGCTTACGGATCTGATTGAGAAGTTTGAGAATGACATGGCCAGGCACGACCATGGTCTGGCAAAGACTACGCCCCCAGTCGAAGAGAAGAAGGTAGAAAAGGAGTAGAGCAAAGCTCGCTTTGTTCCAGCATTCACCGCTGATTCGGGCTTATTCCTCGAAATCTTCGGGGGTCAGTTGGCCCATGCCGTAGCCGGCGTTGCCGGGGAAGACAAACGTTCCGCTCTGCAGGTACTCGTCCTTGAGCTTCTTCTCCTGCTCCTGGCTCAACAGGGAAGTTATGTCGAGGTAGGTCTTCTGGCGCTCCTCGTAGAGGGCTTTCACTATCCGGGTCATCTTCGCGTCTTTGGGCAGCATCTTGACGAAATGCTTCTTGCCGAGCTGCACCGCTTTGATGTTTTCAGGCTTCTCTTTACGCAGCAGTTCGAGCTCGCCCTGGATTTGCGGCATGATGGCCATTGAGATTTCGAGGTCAGTCATTTTCATGAGCTCTTCGGCGCTCTTGTCTTTCAGGATGCTGTCAGCCCACTCGACGAGACGCTTGTGCATACGCCGGCCCTCTTCCTTGAGCGCCTCGTTAATATCCGCCACCTGGTTCTCGTCGAGGTCGAGCTCCTTTACGGCCATTTCGTTGAGCGGCCCGCCGATGGGCGTGACGCGTTTCATGACTTTCATTATTTCCTTGAGGAACTTTACATCCTCGTCTTCCGGAGAATGTGTCTCAGACGCGGGCTCGCTGGAGGCTGTTTTCGCAGGTGCCTGCGCAGTTGCGTTCCTGTAGTTCTCGAACGCTTTGGCGAGCTCGTGTTTCTGCGCCTTGAGCTCGCTGATTTGCGAATCTTTCGCGGCGAGTTCGTCTGTCAGCTTTGTCAGCTCAGTCTCGCTTCTTTCCTGGAGAGCATCGTACCTGGCGCTCAGGCTCTCGATTTGCTCACTGTTTGCCTTGTTGAGCGCTTCTTCGGCAGTCAGCTTTTCCTCGGCGGTTCGCAGGAGCGTGGCTGAAGTAAGCAGCCATCCCGCGCCCGCACCGACTATTAGTCCAATTACCAGTCCAACTATTACATTTTTCATGGTTTGCTCCCCCTGCGTGTTTGTTTGGAACATTCTACCCGGATTCCTGCCTGCCGGCCATTACAATTCCGCCTGAATAATGTAATGCCGCCGGGCTCAACGATGCAGGTGTTGCGGGATGTGCGGTGCAAGCCGCGAGCGAGCTACTTGAGCTCGCCGAGCTTGACCTTGGCCTCAATCTCTTTCTTCTTGCGGAAGATGGTGAGCTTCAATTCGCCATCCACTCCTATGTCCTGAATGGCGATGCGCAGCTTTTCCGTCTCGCCAATTGCGTTTTCGCCGACGCGAACTATTATGTCCCGCGACTTCATCCCGCCCTTCGCGGCGGGACTGCCGGGTACTACCTGCAGGACAAACAGCCCTGTTTCGAGCTTGAAGTGCTGCTTCTCAGGTGGATAAAGGGCGCGGACCCTGACTCCGAGCCAGGCCACCTTCTTTTTGTGGATTATCCTGTCACACACCTGCTTTACGGCGTTTCCAGGAATGGCGAAGTTGATGCCCTGGCTGAGCGCTGGGTCGTAGAGGTCGGGCGAGAGTGGCTGCCTTATCATGCCTCTTTTCACTTCGTCGCGAGGTGTGCGCGGCTTGCGCTCGTCTTTCTCTCTTGGTTTCTTCACCCTGGCGAGTTGGCTGGAGAGGTCGGCGATTTTCTTGTTGAGGGCTTCAATAAGCTCTTCGACACGCCGGAAGGAAGGGGTCTTCATGAACGCGGGCGAGACCATGCCCACCAGCTTGCCCTCGGAATTTGCGATAAGCCCGCCGGGGTCGGAATGCGAAACAGGGTTGGAGAGCTGAATCATGTTGGTGTAGAAGGTCTTTGGAGTAACAAGGGTGCGGCCCAGGCCGCTCACGTTGCCGTAGACGACGGAGTGCTTGAGCCCGCTCGGGCAGCCTATAATAACTGTAAGCGAGCCGACTTCGAGCTTGCCGGAATCGCCGAACTCGGCAGGCACGGCTGTCCAGTTCTGCAGGTTCTTCACCTTGATGATGCCGACATTGTGCCTGTCGTCCACGCCGACAAGCTCGGCCTCGTGGCTGTCGCCTTTTACAGTTTCGACAATGATTCTGGAGGCACCCTTAACTCCCTTTCCGATAGTCGCAATGTGGCCTTTGTCCGATACGACAATACCCGAGAACTGGGTGGTTGACACGTTGGTGATGACTCTCCCGCCCTCCCGCCTGCTGGCGGTCTTGGACACTGTAACGGCAACCACGCAGGGCCGTACTTTCCTGACTATCTTGAGGTAGGCCTCCTCGATGTCCTTCAGCTCCTGTGCTCCGGCAGCACCGCAGGCAAGGAAAATCAGGAGAGAGGTTAGAAGGATTCGGCGCATTCAACACACCTTTCAGAAATCGAACTCGCGGTTCGTTTCCACGCAGAGTTCGCACTCCTCAAACTCGAGCCCCTGCTGGTTCTTCTCGAGGTTGACCTCCTCGTGTACAGTGCCGTAGGACTCCACCGGAGCGGGTACAGGTGGCTTCTCAGACTCGAAGTTCACCAGAAAGGTCACCGCAATCAGCAGCACTGCGGCGGCAGTGATGCCGCGCAGCACTCGGTGAAAGACCACGCGGGCCCTGCGTTTTCGCAGTTCTGGTTCAAGCTTTTTCTTCAAGCCGGTCCAGAACTCGCCGAACTCAGGCGGCCGAGGGCCTTTCTCCCGCAGGGAGGCGATAAGCCTGTGGTCCGCGCGGCAGGCTTCGAGTAGCACACGGCAGCTCTGGCAGGAGGCGAGGTGCGCTTCGAGGAGCTTCGCCTCGTCCGGCTCGAGGTCGCCCGTGGTTGAAAGCGGAATCAGTTTCCTTGCTTCACTGCAGTTCATCTGCTGTCTCCTCAGTATCTTCGATTTGCCTTCCGTGTCTGCGAGCTTCTTCCTTTTCCCACAGCTTCCTGAAAATAATGCGCGCCCGGTGCAGCCGCCAGCGGACAGTGGCGTGGCTTGTGCCGACTATCAGCGCGATTTCCTTGCACGACAGGCCTTCGATATCGCGCAGCGTCACGACTGCCTTGTACTTTGGCGCCAGTTTGTCAATTACGCTCCTGACCCTCTCGCGCAGCTCTGATTTCTCGATACCCGCCGCCGGCTGGTCGTGTCTGCCATCCATGTCGCCCACCGCTTCGAGCGACACCGACTTCGAGACACCCTTTCGCCTCAGGTGGTCAATCGAGAGATTGGCCACAATCTGGTAGAGCCAGGTGTAAAAATTTCTCTTAATGTCAAA
>DAOVDS010000065.1 GCA_030669415.1 bacterium | reverse complement strand
GTGACTGTCTTGAGCGTGGTGCTCGCGGGCGCCGGGGCAGCCTACGCGCAGGATGCGCAGCAGAAGCTGCTTGCACGGCGCGCCGCCGAGCTGGATGCATACCGCAAACTTGCCGAGATTATCAAGGGGTTCCAGATTGACAGCAAGACAACGGTCAAGGACTTCGTCACCGTGAACGACGAAATCCACACCGCGTTCAGGACGTTTCTCAAGGGCGCTGAGACGGTGGGCAGCCCGCGCCACTTCGATGACGGGACGTGCGAAGTTGACATGAGAATTACGCTCGAGCGGGTGGTGACCGAGCTCAAGAGGATAGTCAAACGCTACTACAAGGGGGCGAGATACACCGATGTCGCGTTCGACAGTATCAGGAAGCACGTCGAGCGCAAGGTCATCGAGGTGACGGGCTCGGGCGTGCCCCGGACGGACGAGCAGTTGCCGGAAAATTACCGGGAGGAATACATCGACCCGACGCCCTCGAAGAGGTCGCCCTGGGCTGACGACCCGTACTGGAAGACGATAAACCCGCGCGGCAGGCTGATGGCGAAGCGCGGCGCGGTAGTGGACGCGTACCGCAAGCTGGCCGAGATGATAAAGGGGTTCCAGATAGCCTCCAAGACCTACGTGCGGGACTTCGTCACCGAGAGTGACGAGATTGAGACCGGGTTCAGGACTTTCATCAAGGGAGTGAAAATCACGAAATACACGTTCCGTCCCGATGGGGTGGTGGAGGCGGAAGCCGAGGTGACGCTCGAGCGGCTCATAACCGAGCTCAAGACTGTCAAGAAACGCTACTACAAGGGGGCCAGGTTCAAGGATGTGGTCTTCGAGGATGTGAAGAAATACACGCAGCGCAAGGTTGTCAAGGCGATAGGCGAGGGGCTGGTCCCCGACAAGTATGCCAAGCCTATCCCCAAGCCCAAGCCAAAGCCCAGGCCGGTAGTCCAGGAGAAGCCCGCATGGGCCAGGAGGGTGCTCAAGGCGACGGGCGAGGGCGTGCCCCCGGAAGATGTGGACAGCGAGGCGCAGGCATACCTGATGGCGGAACGGGCGGCCGTGCTCGATGCGAGGCGCAAGCTGGCCGAGCAGGTCATGGGCGTGCACATAACGAGCGAGACCACCGTGAAGGACTTCGTGACCGAGTCCGACAAGATAAGCACGCAGGTCAGGACCTTCCTGGCAGGCTGCAAGACTGTCAAGTCGAAGCTGCTCCCGGACGAAGTCACGGTGCAGGTTGAGGTTGAGCTCGACCTCGGCGGGCTTTACGAAATCTGGAAACAGCACAAAAAGTAGGACAGAGTGAGAATATTACTGTTGACACTGTTGGTTGCCTTTGCGGCACTCGGGTGCTCTTCGCCGCCGGAGAAGAAGATTATACCCCGGTCCGAGCTGGAGAAGATGACAATTACTGAAAAGGGAACGGCGCAGCCGAAGTAATGCTGCCCGGCCGCAAGCGGGAGGATTTCCATGAGCAGCAAGTACCTGGTGGCGGCTCTCTGCTGGGCGGTAGTAGTGGTTCTTGCCGTGCCTGTGCTTGGGCAGGAGAGCACCGAGACAAAGACGCTGACTGTAAAGGGGATTGCCGCCGGGGGAGAGCCCAAGCACCGCGACGATGCCATCATGGACGCGCTGCGCAAGGCCATCGAGCAGGGCGTCGGCACTTTCATACAGTCTCAGACCGAGGTCGAGGACTACGCCGTCATCTACGACAAGATAATCTCCAACACCAGGGGCTACATATCGGAGTACGAGATTGTCGAGGAAGGCATAGAGAACAAGGATGACCCCAGAAAGGTCAGGACCTGGGTCACGATAAAGGCTGTAGTCAAGCTCGGCAACCTCAAGGATGACTGGCAGGCGCTTGCGTTTCTCATAAAGAAGAAAGGCAACCCCAAGATAATGGTGGTCATCCGCGACAAGATTGATGGGAAGGTGGACAAGAACAGGGGGATAGACCGGTCCTCCGTCGAGTTCGAGAGTTTCCTGCAGGAGAAGGGCATAAGGCCCGTTGACAAGGCCACCATGCAGGAGAACAAGCTCAACGACATCAAGGGCGCCTCGCTTGAAGGAAATCTCGCGAAAGTGGCGGCGCTGGGCAAGGAGTACCGCGCCAACATAGTGATAATCGGTTACGCGGACGCAACGCACCGGCAGAGCAGTGAGCCCTATCCTGGAGTCGGCATGGTGCACTACTACCGCGGCTCCATGGTTGTGAAGGTTGTGCGCACCGACGATGCCCAAATCATATACTCCAAGAATTTCCCCGCCGACAGGAAGACCGACATAGGTGACCAGTCCAAGCTGGCGGCTGCGAACAAGGCGCTGGTGAAAGTCGGCAAGATGGCCACTCCCGAGATACTTGCGGGGATTATGAAGGCGTGGAACCAGGACATAACACTCGGCTCGGAAGTTACCGTGACCATTCAGGGTGTGAACTTCGCCTCGGTGCGAAAGATAATGAAGAAGCTGAAAAAGATTCGTTTCGTGACTGAAGTCAACCGCGACCACTTCAGCAACAACATAGTCAAGTTCCGCGTAAAGACGCGCTACGACAGCTTCAAGCTGGCAGACAAGCTTATTGACGAAGAGATATGCAAGGACTTCCAGGTAACTGACGTCAAGAAGAACGCCATTGATGTCGACCTGACACTGACTGAAGAAGATGAATAGAAAGGGGTTTGTGGTGAAAAGAATCATACTTGGACTCCTGCTGGCGCTGTTCATCACCAGCGTCTTTGGCTGCGTCAGGCCGGAGCCGCAGGTGAGGGAAGAAATCCTCGAGCAGTCCGACCAGACGCACAAGGGCCCGTGGGAAGGACAGATACCCGGCGATTAGCGGAGGTTTTTGCATGAAAAGACTACTCATACTTGTCGCTGCACTACTCCTTGCGTGCAGTGCTCTCTCCTGCGCTTATCGCTACCGCAGGCAGCGTATTTATCCTGTCGGGCAGCGGGAGGCGACAGTTCCTTCGCAGGACGAGGAGAGGGTCGAGGAGCTTGAAAGCACTGAGAAGACCATTACCGGCCCCTGGCACGAGAAGTCGCCGTAAGAAACCGGGAGAGACCATGCGTGTACTGCTTGCTATGCTGCTGGGTTGCCTGCTCTGCTGTGTCTGCTCCTGTTATGCAGCTCCTCCGTATGACAAATACCCTTACGGCAAGGATGAAGTGAGGAAGGAGCACGAAGAGGTTTTTGAAGGTAGAGACCGGTAATAGTGGAGTCGGTGTGATGTGAGGTTCCGGGAGGCAGGTACGGTCTGCCTCCTTTTGATATGCGCCTGGAGGATTGCCTTGAGCACACGCGCCGTTGACAAGGTGCTTATTGTGGGAGGCGGCCTCGAGGTCAGGGGGTCGGTCACCTACACCCTCAACCTGGCGAAGGGGCTTCTCAGGCGCGACTGCCAGCCGCTCGTGCTCTCGACCGGCGGGCCCATGCTACCCACTTTCCATGCCGGCGGCATCCGGGTCGAGCAGACGGACAGCCTGGGTAAGCCCATATACGACCTGTTCACTTTCCGGCGCTACCTTCGCTCGCTCGCCTCAGAAGGCTTCAAGCTCATACACGTGCAACACACGGCCCAGTTGCGCCACGGCCTGCGCGCGGCGCGCGCACTCAAGGTGCCTGTCGTGTTTACGGCACACCACTTTTCCGAGCCGGGCGAGTCGCTCAGGATTTCGAGAAAGTACGTGCGGGGAGTCCTCGCCGTCAGTCAGGCGCTGCGCGAGGACCTTGTCAACAACGCCAAGATACCCAGAGACCTCGTGCGGGTGGTGAGAACCGGGATTGACATCGAGACTGCGCGGGCATTCCGCGCGCGCAGGGGCAAGAACGAGATTCCCGTCATAGGCACCATAGGAATGCTCACGCGCGTCAAGGGCAATGAGTTCTTCCTCAAGGCTGCAAGGGAAGTTCTCGACAAGGGGCATGAAGCGCACTTCGTGGTTGCGGGTCAGGGCGTGGAGAACAGCCGGCTGCGCAGGCAGGCCAGGGACCTCGGGCTTACGAGGAATCTCACCTTCGTTACTGACTTCGCCGACAACTACGAGGTGCTCCAGGCCCTCGATATCTTTGTCAATCCTTCACTGCGTGAGGGGTTGGGCATCACTGTGCTGCAGGCCATGGCCTGCGGTGTGCCCACAGTCTCGGCGGCATCCGGCGGTATTCACTCCTTCGTCGCTGACGGGGAGACCGGGCTCATGGTGCCGCAGAAGGACTCCACAGCCGTGGCTATGGCGATAATAAGGCTTGTCGAGGACAAGGAATTTGCTGATAAAATCGCTGCGGTGGCGTCCAATATGGTAGAGCGGGAATACCCGCTGGACAGGATGATGGATGAGGTCTTCGACCTCTACAACGAGGTGATGAAAAAATGGAACGAGCCTGCGACTGTTTGAAAGCGATGGGGATTGCCGCCGCGATACTTGTAATGCTGGTGGCTGTCTTGAGCATGCTTGCCTACGCCCAGGAGCAGCCCCAGGAGCCTGAGAAACCGCCGGTTGAGAAGCCCGAGGATGCCAAACAGCCGGAAAAGGCTCCGGAGGAACCCGCAGACGGCGGGGAGCAGGAAGAAAAGCCCCGGGACGCAAAGGAAGAGGGCGACAAGACAGGTCAAAGCAAGAAGGAAGAGGCGCAGGACAAGCCGCTCAAGTTTACGAAGGAACAGATAGAGAGAGCCTACCCCGTCGGCGAGCGCCTGACCTATAGTGTGAGCTGGAAGGGGATTCACGCAGGCACGGCAGTCCTCGAGGTTAACGCAAAAGTGCGCTACAAGGGGCGCGAGTGCTTTCGCATACGCAGCTACACCAACTCCGCCAGGGCTATCTCGCTGGTCTACAAGGTCGAAGACCGCCTGCAGACCTACGTCGATGCCGAAGCGCTTGAGCCGATGCGCTCGGACATGAAGATGCGCGAAGGCTCCCACCGCAAGGAGCAGTACGTGATTTACTCTCCTTCAGACCGGACCGCAGAGTATCACAAGAAGAAGCGGGGCAAGTTCGTGCTGCGCCGCAAGCATGAAAAAGTACCTTTCGGGATTCAGGGTGCGCTGTCTTCGCTCTATTTCCTTCGCACGATGAATCTGGAGCTCGGCAAGTCCTACGAAATGAACATACTTACCGGCAGGCGAATCACGAAGGGCGTGTTCGAGATAACGAAGAAAAAGAAGATAAAAATCCCCGATGTCGGCACTTTCACCGGGCTGAGGATTTCACCCAAATACATAGAAGCCCCCGGCGAGGGGAAGATGAAGCCGGGCGAGGGCCTGTTTGTCGCCTCCGGGGATTCCGAAGTGTGGGTTGACCAGGCCACCGGAATACCTCTTGTCATGTACGTCGATATTCCTCTGGGCTCCATTCGGGTCCAGCTCACCAAGAAAGAGAAGATTGAGAAGAAAAAGAAGAAATGACTCCTCACCGCAAGGATACCCCGCTTGAGCGTGTCAACCGGATAGGGCGCGAGCTCAGCCGGCACCTGGAGCTTCAAAGAAAGCTCGGCCTCGAGTTCCTGCCAATACCGGCGCTTGACGCGCTCCCGCAACCGGAGCCCCCGCCTGCCCCCGGCGGGAAGGAAGAACTGCTCGAAGACCTGCGCCGCGAGACACTCGCCTGCCGCCGCTGCTCACTCGCCGGGACGCGCACCAACCTCGTCTTCGGCGCCGGCTCGGCCGATGCGCAACTCATGTTTGTCGGTGAGGCACCCGGCTATCACGAGGACCGCCAGGGCATTCCCTTCGTCGGGCGGGCAGGGCAGCTTCTGACTAAGATAATCCAGGCTATCGGGCTCACCAGGGAGCAGGTCTATATCGCCAATATCCTGAAGTGCCGCCCGCCTCAGAACCGGGACCCCACCGCGGAAGAGACGATAAACTGCTATCCCTACCTCCTGCGCCAGATTGAGATAATCGAGCCCAGGGTGATTGTCGCGCTCGGCGGGGTTGCCGCAAAGAAGCTGCTCAAGACCGAGGCGCCGACAGGCCGGCTGCGGGGTGAGTTCCATGACTTCATGGGCACCAGGCTTATTGTTACCTACCATCCCGCATACCTGCTTCGCAGCCCCGGCGAAAAGAGAAAGACCTGGGAAGACATGAAAAAGGTCCGCGACTACCTCGCGGCCTCCGGCCGAGATAGTAGAAAGTTGTAAGTAGAAAGTAGACCAAGGAGGCCGCAGATCTACTTTCTACTCTCTACTTTCGCTCTGCTTCGCGCAACCTTTTTCCTTGAACCTCGAACCTTCAACCTTTAACCTGTTTTGAATGCGGATTACCGGCGGCAGCCTGTGCAATAGAAGAATAGAAGCCCCCGGCGGGCCGGCGGGTAGCACCCGCGGGCAAGAAAAACGCGCGATAGGAATCAGGCGAAAGCACCTGGCTGATAAAACGAGACCCAATCTCGGGTACCCAGGCTCTGGGGTCGAGCCCGTGCCCGACAGGGTGCGTGAGGCCCTCTTCTCCATCCTGCAGCACGTTGTGCCCGGCGCCCGGGTGCTCGACCTGTTCGCCTGCAGCGGGTCGCTGGGCATTGAAGCGCTCTCACGCGGCGCAGACAGCGTGCTGTTCGTAGAAAAGGACTCCGGCTGCGCAAACACTATCTCGCAGAACCTCGAGTCGCTCGGTATTGCGAACAAGGCCGAGGTGCTTGCGGCAGATGCCCTGACCATACTTTCCCGCCTCAAGGCGCTCGACAGGGAATTCGACCTTGCCTTTATAGACCCTCCTTATGCACTTTCGGACAGCCCCAACACTTCCAAAAGCCTTGAAAAACTGATTGTCGGCTTGTTCGAGCAGCACATTCTCGTTCAGGGCGGAATAACTGTCTTCCGCCAGCGCAGGGGCGCCAGTGCAGTGCTGGCCGGCCGCCATGACTTGAGCGCCGACACCCGCACCTACGGCACGACTCAGGTGACATTCATCGAGCGCGTTCAAGGTTGAAAACTCAGTTTCGAAGTTTAGCGGCGCAGCTTGCTGCGCGTGTTAATATTTTACACGGCGAACAAGTTCGCCCGCTAAATGTGGGAACAGGGCATCAGCGCCACGCTTCCTGCAACTTTTTCCTTGAACCTTCAACCTTGAACGTTTAACCTCTGAAAGCATGGACGACTTTGACAAAGACCTTGTCTTCCCCGAGAATTTCCTGTGGGGCAGCGCCTCCTCGGCGCATCAGATTGAGGGCAACAATACCGGGAACCAGTGGTGGCGCTGGGAGGAGAAGAGCTCGCACATTGCTGACGGGTCGAGGTCCGGGCGTGCGTGCAGGCACTACGAGCATTTCGGAAAAGACTTCGACCTCGTGGAAGTGCTGGGCATGAACTGCCACCGCTTCTCGATTGAGTGGAGCAGGGTGGAGCCTGAGCCCGGTGTCTTCGACGAAGAGGCCATTGACCACTACCGGATGGTGCTGCGTGCCCTGCACGAGCGCGAGCTTGCGGTGTTCGTCACGCTTCACCACTTTACAGTCCCGCAGTGGTTCGAGGATGCAGGCTGCTGGCTGAACCCGGAAGCGCCGGAGAGGTTCGCCACCTTCGCCCGCAAGGTCGCGGACAAGCTCGGCGAAGACATCGACTACTACATCACGATAAACGAGCCGATGGTGGTTGCCAACGCGAGCTACCTCGTAGGCGCGCACCCGCCGGGCCACACCGACCGGGACGAGTTTGCCAGGGCCGCGGTCAATCTCCTCTATTCCCACGCCAAGGCCGCCAGGACAATCCGTGAGTCAACCACCTCCGACGGCGAGACAAAAATCGGAATCGCCAAAGCCATAACCGTGTACGAGGCGGTAGACCCCAACAACGGCGCCGACGTCCAGGAAAAAGACAGGCGCGACCGCCTGCTTAACGCGTGGTTTCTCGACTCGCTCGCCTCAGGCAGGGCGCTGGAGCCGCTGGGCACCAGCGAGCCCGTGCCGGGACTGCCCGGGTCCTGCGACTTCATCGGCGTCAACTACTACCTGCGCGCAAGAGTCTCACCCGACTCCGAGCGCATGCGCCAGTACTACGAGAGCATGCGCGGGCGCACCGAGCAGAGCGACCTCGGCTGGGAAGTCTACCCCGAGGGAATACGCCAGGCGGCCGAGCGCGCCTGGAAGCTCAGAAAGCCTGTCTTCATAACGGCAAACGGAATCGCTGACCACGCTGACAAGAAAAGGGCCAAATACATTGTCTCGCACCTTATGGAACTGCACGGCGCAATTCGCGCCGGCGTCGATGTCCGCGGCTACATGCACTGGACGCTGCTGGATGACTTCGAGTGGGCGCTCGGGCGCGTGCCCAAGTTCGGGCTCGCGTTCGTGGCGCCGGACAGCAGCAGGCGCGTCCTCAAGAAGAGCGCAGGCGTCTTCAAGGAAATCGCCACAGCCAACGCGATTCCCGTCTCCCTCTTGCGCAGGTTCTTCGCGCCCGAGCCTGCCCAGCCGCCCGTACCCGCACCCGCGCCAGAGCCTGCACCTGAACCCCCACCCGAACCACCGCCGCCGCACCAGGAACAACCTGCACAACCGGAAACACCCCCCAGCCCTGCACAGCCCCAACCTCCGGCACCCGAACCTCCGCTCGAACCACCTCCCCCCGACACCCAACCCAGAAGCCCCGGGTCTATGACCCGGGGTTGATACAAACCCCGCCGCACAGCGGCGGGGCTTCAGAATCCACCAGCAAAAATGTCCTGCACACAAGGAACAGAACGGGTTTGTTAGCATTTGAAATCCGGGCTGCGGGGTGATATAATGCCTTTTGGCGGAGTTTTTCGAGGAGGAAAAGCAATGAGGCGCTGGCAGGTTGTTATTGCGCTGGTGTTTATCGCAGGTGCGCTTGGCGGTTTCTTTTGCTCCGGGCTGGGCATCTTCCCTTCGCACCTGCCTGCCTACCAGTTCCAGCAGGAGAAGCTAACGAAAGGGCTTTCAGACCTCCCGGAGCCGTCCAATCGGTTCGTGACGGTGGCGAAGCTGGTAACGCCCGCCGTGGTGCACATAACGAGCCGGGGCGAGCAGAGGGTGCACGACCCGTTTGCCGAGCTCTTCGGTGAGTTCTTCCGCAGGCGCATGGGGCCGAACATCGTTCCCACGACCTCGTTCGGCTCGGGTGTGATTGTGGACAAGGAAGGGCGCGTTCTCACAAACAGCCACGTTGTCCGCAACGCCAAGAGCGTGACGGTGAAGCTCGGAGATGGCAGGGAGTTCGAGGCCGAGATACTGGGCGGCGACCCGCCCACCGACCTTGCGGTCCTGAAGATTTCCGGCGAGAACCTGCCCACCGCCGAGTTCGGCGACTCCAACAAGATAGAGGTCGGCCAGTGGGTGCTTGCCATAGGCAACCCCTTCGGCCTCGAGCAGACCGTGACCAGCGGGATTATCAGCGCCAAGGGCAGGGCCGACGTAGGCATTGCCCAGTTCGAGGACTTCATCCAGACCGATGCGGCAATCAACCCCGGCAACTCGGGCGGGCCGCTCGTCAACATGGATGGCGAGGTGATAGGCATAACCTCGGCAATAGCCTCGAACACCGGGGGATACCAGGGCGTCGGCTTCGCCATTCCGGCGAACATGGCGCGCACGGTTATGAGCGACATAATCAAGCATGGCAGGGTGCGGCGCGGGTGGGTAGGGCTCCACATGCTCGACATGACACCGCAGCTTGCGAAGGACCTCGGCGTGCCTTACAGGCGCGGCGTGTACGTGGACCGGGCCGTGCCGGAGAGCCCCGCGGCCAAGGCCGGGCTCAAGGAAGGCGATGTGATTACCAAGGCCAGCGGGGTCGAGTTGACATCCGCCAGGCAACTCAGAAACATAATCGCCACCACCGGGATAGGCAAGACCATTACCCTGACCTATTCCCGCAACGGCGAGCAGAAGGAGTGCAAACCTGTTGTGGCGACACCCGAGGCAGGCGCCGAGTTCAAGGGCCTTGAGACTGAAACAGCCCTGGGCATGATAGTCACCAATCTCACCAGGGCGCTCGCCACTCGCTACGGCTACGAGGGCCGCCAGGGCGTGCTTGTCGTCAAGGTAGAGAAAGACAGCATTGCCCAACAGGCCGGCATAGAGCTCTGTGACCTGATACTCGGCATAAACAGGTACCGTACTTCCAACACCAGGGAGTTCAAGATGCTGGCCAGGGGCGTCAAGCCCGGAAGCCGCGCCACCATACACGTTCGCAGCGGAGATACAGTCAAGGTTCTTGTTATCAGGTAAGGTGCATCTCGCCGGGGAGATTTTCTTGGCGCAACGCAGAGAGCTAATTGCGGTTATGGATTTCGGCTCACAGTACACGCAGCTCATCGCCCGCAAGGTGCGCGAAAACAACGTCTACGCCGAGATTGTCTCACACAGGATTTCCGCCCGGGAACTCAAGAAGCGCAAGCCGATTGGGGTGATACTCTCGGGAGGACCCGCCTCCGTCTACGCCGAGAAGGCGCCGGAGCTCGACCCGGCGATTCTGGAGATGGGCGTGCCGGTGCTTGGAGTCTGCTACGGGATGCAGCTTGTAGTAAAGCATCTCGGCGGGCAGGTACGGGGCGCTGCGCGACGCGAGTACGGCCGCAGCAATCTTGACGTATGCGACAGTGCAGACCTGTTTGAAGGGCTGCCGTGGAGTCTCGTCGCCTGGATGAGCCACGGGGACAGTGTCGAGAAGCTGCCCGTGGAGTTCACCGTGCTGGCCCGGACCCGGGACTGCCCTTACGCCGCGGTCCGGCACACCGGCGGCAGCATCTTCGGCATCCAGTTCCACCCGGAAGTCCACCACACCGAGCACGGCTCGCAGATACTGCGAAACTTCCTCTACAAGGTCTGCGGCGCTTCCGGCTCATGGCGCATGTCAAGCTACATAACCGAGGCGATTGCAGAAATCCGGGCGAAGGTCGGCGGGGAGCACGTGGTGCTGGGGCTCTCCGGTGGTGTTGACTCTTCCGTGGCCGCTGTCCTGCTGCAGCGTGCAGTCGGCGGGCAGCTTACGTGCATATTCGTGGACAACGGCCTTCTGCGCAAGGGCGAGCGCGACAGCGTGGCCGAGACTTTCGGCAGGCAGTTCGACATGGACCTTCGGGTCGTGGACGCGGGCGAGCGCTTCCTGGCCGGGCTCAAGGGCGTTATTGACCCCGAAGAGAAGCGAAAGGTGATTGGGAGGCTTTTCATCGATGTCTTCCGGGAGGAGTCGCGCAGGATTGCGGATGTGAAGTTCCTCGCCCAGGGAACTCTCTACCCCGACGTTATCGAGTCCACGAGCGCTTTCGGCGGGCCCACGTCAGTCATCAAGAGCCACCACAACGTCGGCGGGCTGCCCGAAGAGCTCGGGTTCGAGCTCATAGAGCCGCTGCGCTACCTGTTTAAGGACGAGGTCCGCAAGGTGGCGCGCGAGCTGAAGCTGCCTCACGCCCTGGTTGTGCGCCACCCCTTCCCGGGCCCCGGACTGGCGGTGAGAATTGTCGGCGAGGTCACTGCCGAGCGCCTGGCCCTGCTGCGCGAGTGCGACGCGATATTCATCGAGGAAATCAGGCGCGCCGGGCTCTACGAAGAGATATGGCAGGCGCTCTGCGTGCTCCTGCCGGTGCAGTCCGTGGGTGTCATGGGCGATGAGCGCACCTACGAGTCGGTGCTGGCGGTCCGGGCGGTTGACTCGGTGGACGGGATGACCGCCGACTGGTTCCGCATGCCCCACGAGGTGCTTGACAGGATAGGCTCTCGGATTGTCTCGGAGGTACGCGGCGTCAACCGCGTGGTGTACGACATCTCCTCCAAGCCGCCCTCGACCATCGAGTGGGAATAGCCATCTCCGGCGCCCCGCGTGATGGATGCCTGCCCAAATACTGGTGGAAAATCCTTGACTGTGGGCGAGGCGGCGGGCTATATTACAGTGTTCTGGTCCCGGTCGTGCGCTGGGTTGCGCGAATCCTGCACCGAACGCTTATCAGGGACAGATACTTGCTTGACAGGATGTTTTTTCCACTCCTGTGCAGGAGTTATTCTGCTCGCTTGAGGAACACGAACCGGGCCGAGGTTGAAAGGAGTCACAATGAGCGGGAAGAAGGGGCCTTACAAACTGCTTCTGCAGTCGGTTGACCCGAGCAACGCCGCCGGTATCCGCGAGATTGTCCAGAATCTGCTCGAGGTGGGACGGGGGCAGGCCAACGACATTGTTGAGAGTGCTCCCATTATTCTGCTGGATGGCATCACAAGCCGGAAGAAAGCGGACCGCATCAGGAAGAAGTTCAAGGAAGCCATTGACCTCGGCGCGGAAATGAAGGTAAGTGATGAGCCGCTCGAGCAGACACCCAGGCTCCGGTGGCCCGAAGACCCGGAGATTGCCAGGGATGGCGAGCCCGAGAAGGCCGAGGGTAAGGAAGAGGAAGTACTGACGCTTGCGAAATACAACTTCGTCGTTGACCGCCGCGATGTGTTCCGCTGCCCCCACTGTGACAAGCTGTTTGCGATAACGGCGCTGTCGCAGGACGAGAGCCTGGAAGCCGCGGCCCAGGCCCAGATTGCCGAGAGGCTGCAGAAACAGGATGTACCCCAGGGCGCCGGGCCTCAGGCTCAAGTGGACCAGGTAGAGCAAACAGCCCCGGAGCCCGCCGGGCCGAAGCAGTCCGAGCGGGAAATCCCCGGACTTGCGCAGAAGCCCGTTGGCGCACAACAGAGCCAGCCCGCGGCTGCGCCGGCGCGGGGGGTCGAGGAGATGGAGCCGATTCATGAGTCCAAGCCCAGCGCCGGGATGCTCTCAAGCCCTGACCCCGAGATGATAGACCTGGCGACCTTTGAGGAAGGGCTTTCCTCGATAGAGTATGAAGGCCCGGAAGTGCCGGAGCTGGCGCTGCCTCCCGACTCGGAAGTGCCAGCCCCTGAGCAGCAGGCCGCCAGCCCGGAGCAGGCGCAGGACTTCTTCCACGAGCTTGAAAATCTCCCTGTAGAAGGGCAGGTGGGAGAGGGACAGGTCCAGGAACCTCCTTCGCCCGAGGCGGTGCAGAAAGAGTCTGAGCTCGAGGAGCTTGCGCCCGACGAGGCTATGGCGTTTCTGCAGGATCGCCGTGCCAAGGACGGGGAAGAGGAGCAGCCGGAGGAAGGCAAGAAAAAGATAATGGCTCCAAGGCGCGGTGCGGGGCGCCGGCGGATGCAGCGGCTGCGTGACAAGCAGGAAGATAAGGAAGGAAAGCGCCGGCCGTCTGGACGCCACAAGAGACGCAAAATGGAAGAAAAGGAAGAAGAAGCGCCACCAGCAGAGGAAGTGGGGCACACCGAAGGCTTCTACGGCATTGTGCTTCAGAGAATAGGCACCAGGGATAAGAAGAACAAGGCTGCCAGGCTTATTGTCGAGCTGACCGGCATGCACCCCGAAGATGCACGGGACATCTGCGAGGGCATGTTCGTCAAGGTGCTCAGCGGCATATCCGAGGAAGAGGCCAACGAGATTGCCGCAAGATTCAAAGAACTCAGCATTGCTACAAAAGTCACCCAGCAGAAGAGAAAGATGCGCAAGTCGGGTCGCATGCAGCGCGGGCGCAAGTAGCAGTCCGAACTCTCATTTTTTGAATATCTTGCCGGGGTTGAGAATCCCCGTGGGGTCGAAGACTCCTTTTATCTTCTTCATAAGCGCCAATTCCGCCGGGCCTGCCTCCCTGTCGAGATAGTCTCTCTTGGTGAGGCCGATGCCGTGTTCGCCTGAGATAGTGCCGCCCAGCTCCAGCGTGGCGCCGAAGATGTCTGAGACAACTCCCGCAAGCTTCTCCCTCGGGTCCGGGGATTTCTCATCCAGTATGTTCACGTGAAGGTTGCCATCACCGATATGGCCGTAGCTGGCGATACGCACGCCGTGGCGCTGCGCGATTTCCCGCAGCCTGCGCAGGAGCTCTACAATTTTCGAGCGGGGCACGCAGACATCCTCGCTGAGCTTGACCTCCGAGATATTGTGGATGGCAGGTGATATCTGGCGCCGAATATCCCAGAGAACTTCGCGCTCGCGCGGGTCGCTGGCGAGGCGGGTTTCAAGCGCAGAGCCCCTCTCGAGGAACGCGGCCATCTCGCGCGCCTCCCGCACCGCGCAACCTTCGGGGCCGTCTGTCTCGACAAGCACGCAAGACCTTGTGCCCCGAGGTGCCTGAGCGTCGCTGCTGGAGAGCACAGAGCTCATGGTGAGCTCGTCCATGAATTCAACCGCTCTCGGAAAGAAACCTTCTCGCAGCAGCGCGACTGCGGCCCCGGCGCCCGCCTCGGTCGAGTCGAAGTAGGCCACGACGAGTACCACCTCCTGCGGCAGCGGCAGCAGGCGCACGGTAATCTCGGTAAACACCGCGAGCGTTCCCTCGGAGCCCACAAGCAGGCGCGTGAGGTCGTAACCGGCAACCGACTTGTGCGCCGCGGAGCCCGTGTGGATAACCGTGCCGTCGGCGAGCACCGCCTCGATGGCAAGCACGTAGTCGCGGGTGACACCGTACTTGAGGGCACGCAGGCCGCCCGCGCATTCCGCGACGTTGCCTCCGAGCGTGGAGAACGACGCGCTGGAGGGGTCGGGAGGGTAGAAAAGGCCCCGGCCCGCAAGCTCGCGCTGCAGGTCACCCACGAGGATGCCCGGCTGGGCGACTGCCACGGCATCTTCTCTGGAGATGGAGATGATTCTGTTCATTCTCTCAAAGTCGAGTGAGATGCCGCCGGGCGAGGGCACGGAGCCGCCGGTGAGGCCCGAGGCTGCGCCGCGCGGGGTTACGGGGATGGCGTGCTCGCAAGCGAACTTGAGCGTCCTGCTGACCTCTTCGGTGGTTTCGGGGCGCACGACAACCGCGGGCACGCCTGATAGGTCGGTGCCGTCGTATGAGGCCAGGACAAGGTCTTCCGGCGCCTCGCGGACAGAGTCAGGGCCGAGGAGTTTCCTGAGTTTGCGTATGGCTTCCCTGTTCATCGCGAAGTTCTCATTTTCACCACGCCTCCCGGTCCGCCGTACGGCGGATGCTTCCGGTACTATCCGCGCCACAGGCGGCGCGGACAAAGGCCCCCGGACTGAAGTCCGGGGCTTCAGAGTTTACGGGTGGAAGAAGTCTTCGGCAGTCTTGAAGAGCTGTGCGTCAACCTTCTTGGTTTCGGCGACGCCTTCGGCGATATCGACCACGACAATATCGATTCCCCGCAGCGCGACCATCTTGCCGAAGTCGCCGTCGAGCGCGAGCTGCGCGGCGCGGGCGCCGTAGCGTATTCCGAGCACACGGTCGAAAGCGCTTGGCGTACCGCCGCGCTGCAGGTGCCCGAGGACCAGCATGCGTGTTTCAAAACCTGTGCGCTTTTCAATTATCCGGGAAAGCTGGTCAGCTATTCCGCCCAGCATGACGTTGCCGAACTCGTCGAGTTCACCCTGCTGGGTGATATAGTCGCCCTTTTTGAAGACGGCGCCCTCAGCGGTGACGACGATGTTGTATTTGTGGTGTGAATGCTCGCGATTGTGTTTGAGAATCTCGATAACCTCATCCATGTTGATTTCTTTCTCAGGTATGAGAATCACGTCGGCGCCGCTGGCGAGGCCGGCATAGGTTGCTATCCAGCCGGCGTGGCGGCCCATGACCTCGACGACGAAGACGCGATGGTGCGAGTCGGCCGTGGTGCGCACCTTGTCAATAGCCTCGACCGCATTGTTGACGGCCGTGTCGAAGCCGAAGGTGAAGTCCGTGGCGGAGATATCGTTGTCAATAGTCTTGGGCACCGCGACGATGTTCAGTTTTTCCTCGGAGAAAAGCCTGTGTGCGACGCTGAGGGTATCGTCGCCACCGACGGCGACCAGTACCTCGAGGTCGGTTTCCGCCCAGACCTTCTTTATTTTTGGGATATTTTCTTTCTCATTTTTGTAGGGGTTGGTCCTGCTTGTGCCGATAATGGTGCCGCCCAGAGGCACGATTTCTGAAGTGCCTTCGACATCCAGCTCGACGAAATTGCCTTCGACCAGGCCCTTCCAGCCGTCAAGAAAGCCGAGAACCTTTTTCCCCGCCCTGTTAACCTTCC
>DAOVDS010000276.1 GCA_030669415.1 bacterium | reverse complement strand
GTTTTGTCGAGGGAGCTTTGCTGCGCCTTGAAGACAGTCCCCATGCCTCCCGAGCCTATAACCTCAATAAGCTCATAACCTGGAATCTGGCGCTTGTTAATCTTCATGCACGCTCACAATCAGAATACAGAACACAGGATTCAGAATGGGAATTGTTGCACTTCGTGCATCCTTGTTCCCCCCTGTATTCTGTCTACTGTATTCTTTCCAAGCCTCCCGACTTCCCCCTACTAATAGTAACGAATAGCACCCCCAAGGTGTCACACTATTTCCTGCAAACAGGGAAAATTTCGCCACTTCGGAATTTATGGGTACTCACGGAGCGCCGGCTTCATAATGACAGTTGTGCGCCACATCACCCTCAATGTGTGTGGATAACAGGGGTTAAGACGATTTTGACAGCGCACGCCACTGATTGATTGAAACTGAACACGTTTCGGGTTATACTGCCTGCATACCTTGTTGTGCCCCAGGAACGCAGAGCAGCGGAGCGAATACATGGCGATGAAAGTTCAGTGCCCTGGTTGTGATGCGATCCTTTCTGCACAAAGCGGGCTCTCCCATAAGAGAATGAAGTGTCCCAAATGTGGAACAAGATTCCAGGCAATTCCGATTGATGAGGTCAAGCACGCTCGCCGTGAGGCCGCCAACAAGATGGTCGAGGTACGTAAGCGCCTGGAGGCCAGGAAGGCTGTCAGGGAGAAACCCGGAAAGGAACCCGAAAAGGGCTCTGCGCAGGTGGAAGAGCCTGCGAAGGAGGGCCCGCGCACCGGTCGAGAGCAGAAGCTCTGGCAGTTCAAGTCCTTTGAGGAGTTCATGTCATGGTGGGACAGCCCTGAAATCGAAGAGTGGCGGCTGCAGCATCCTGAAGCAGTTGTGCGCCTGATGGGCCACCAGTTTGTCAAGCCCTGGATTGAGCAACTGCTTGCAAAGACAGGTGACGCTTCCACCGCTTCACTTCCCGCAGCAAAGGTGCCGACTGAAGAAGACCGCGTGTTTGCGTCATTTCTCGTCAAGTACGGGCTTCTGCCGAAGGAGAAGGTGCAAGACGTGCTGGCGCTGCAGAAGCGTCTTGCCCAGGAAGGACAGATAATGTCTCTGGGCGGGCTGACAGTTCTCAAAGGATACGTCACCGCGCGCGACGTTAAGGCGACGTTGAAGTTGAGCAAGGCGGCTAAGCAGAGATACTCTGACACGCATTACGCGCCTACGGCAGCGACTCCTTCTTCGGGTCGGAAGGCTGCGGGCTGGACAGTCCCTGACAGCACTTTAGGACCTCTGTGTTCTCAGACTGTTTCCTCTGCAGAGGAAACAGGAGAGGAATTCGGGAAATACCGCCTTCTTGGAGAGCTGGGTCACGGCGGGATGGGAATTGTGTATAAGGCATTCGACACTGAACTCAAGCGCACGGTCGCGTTGAAAATGCTCCTTTGCGAAGAGAGCGGAGTTGAGACGCAGCAGGTTAAGCGGTTCATGATAGAAGCTCGTGCTGCGGCAAAACTCAAACACCCGAACATAGTCCAGTTGCACGATTTTGGCGAAGAATACGGCAGGCACTACTTCACCATGGACTATGTAGAAGGTATTTCGCTTGAGGACGCTCTCGCTGACAGGAAGAGGCAGCGGCTTTCCCCGAAGCGTATTAGTGAGATTATCCGCGACGTGGCTGACGCACTCGGCTATGCACATTCCAAGGGGATTATCCACCGTGATATCAAGCCGGCAAATATCCTGCTTGACAGGGATGGCAAACCCTTCCTGACGGACTTCGGGCTGGCCAAAGAAGTCAGGGGGCTTGAAAAATCGCTTACGCTGACCGGCGTGATTATGGGTACGCCCTATTACATGAGCCCGGAGCAGGCAAGGGGCGACAAGAGGATAGACCGCAGAAGCGATATCTTCTCACTTGGTGTTATTATGTACGAGGCACTGACTGGGCGCAAGCCTTTCGCTGGCACGCAGATATATGAGATACTCAACAAGGTGATAGATACCGACCCGCCTACCCTTAGGAGCGTATCCCGGCTTGTGCACAGAGATATAGAAACCATCTGCATGAAATGCCTTGACAAGGAGAAACAGCGCAGGTACCGGTCAGCGAAGGAACTGTCAGACGACATAACGCGCTACCTTGAAGGGGAACCTATCCTCGCGCGTCCGAGCGGTCTTCCCACCAAAATCTGGAAAAAGGCCAAGAAGAACAGGATCACATCTGTTAGTATAGCCGCTACAGCAGCCATATTTCTGATTGTAATCATGTCCCTGCTGGTTTCATCAGCCCGTACTTCCGCCAAGATAGAGGTCTACATGCGGCAAGCGCAGGAGGAGTTTGACGAACGGAACTTCGCCGATGCGCGCGCGCTGTGTGAGAAGATTCTTGAACTCTCCCCCGGTGACCGGACTGCTGAGGAGTTGCGTCGGAAGTGCATCTCGGAAATAGCGAGGCTGGATGAGGAGTCGCGCAGAGAGCGCGAGACGGCACTGGCGCTTGTCCGTCAGAAGACGCAGGCCCAGGAGATTCGCGCGAGGGCCCAGGCTATTATTGACAGGCTCAAAAGCACCCGAACGCCGTGGGAGAGAATTACAGCCTGCGATGAGGCTCTGGAAATTGACCCGACATTCGGCCTTGCCTGGCAGGAGAAGGGTTATGCATACAAGGAGCTGAGAGACTACGACAAGGCGTTTGAATGCTTCACAAAGGCTATAGGCCTCACGCCCCAGTTAGCGTATTCCTATTACGAGCGGGCGTGGATAACGCAATCCGTCCGCAAAAAACTCGAAGATGCTGTGCCCGATTTCGAGAAGGTTATCCAGCTTGACCCGGGCAGCCATATCGCCCACTTCTCAAAGGGCTACGTGGAAGCTCTTCGCAGGAATTATGATGCGGCAATCGCACACTACACAAAGGCGATTGAGATATTCCCGCAGTATGACACGGCATACCACGACCGCGGCTATGCCCGTCAGCAGAAAGGCGACCTTGATGGTGCAATTGAGGATTATAGCAAGGCCATTGAAATTGACCCGACCCTCATAATGGCGTACCTTAACCGCGGCAATGCGCGCTCCGCCAAGAATGACCTTGACGGTGCAGTCGCGGACTATGAGAAGGTGATTGAAATCGACCCAAAGAACGCCGGGGCATACTGCAACCGCGGCAATGTGCGGGCTCGCAAGGGCAACCACAGCGGGGCAGTTGCAGACTACAGCAAGGCAATTAAGCTCGACCCGGAGCTTGCAGAAGCATACTACAGTCGCGGATTGCACAGCTATCACCGAGGTGACATCGACAAAGCAATCGCGGACTGGACAAAGGCGATAGAAATCAAACCGGACTACGCCCATGCATACTACAACCGCGGTGTTGCCCGCAAGAGCAAGGATGATACCGAAGGTGCTCTTGCAGACTATGAAAAAGCCATTCAGGCCGACCCGTATTTCCCTGCCCCGTACCTTAATCGCGGCCGCATCCGTGAGGAAAATGGTGACCTTGACGGTGCAGTCGCGGACTATGACAAGATTATTGAAATCAATCCGAACCATGCTCGGGCGTACATCAATCGCGGCGCTGTCCGTTCCCAAAAGGGCGACCTTGATGGCGCGATTGCGGATTGCACCAAGTCAATTGAAATCGAGCCCGGTGATGCCAGGGCGTACCTTAACCGCGGAGTGGCCTGGCACAGGAAGGGTAACCTCAAAGGCGCGATTGAAGACTACACAAAAGCAATCGAGATTAACCCGCTGTTTACTCTGGCGTATACTAATCGCGGTGTCGCGCGGGATACAAGCGGTGATCTGAAGGGCGCCATCGAGGATTTCGAGCAACTGTTGAAAATGGCACCAAATGACCCCCAGGCGCATGAAATCAAAAAGAGAATCGCTGCGCTAAAGAAGAAGTTGAATGAATAACCTTTCCCTGTCGGTTTTTCACCGGAGGTGTTTGAATAGGGAAATGCCAGAATTCAAAATCCGAATGTTAGACAGGCTGTCGCGGACCTCAAACAAAAGAATGAAGAATGAAGAATACAGAATGCGGGAAACAGAATGAAGAATATAGAATACAGGATACAGGGGGATGCGGATGCGCTTCGCGCATCAATTCCCATTCTGTATTCTGCTCTTCTGTATTCTGTATTCTACCTTCATTCTGCCTTCTGTATACTGTGTTCTTCACTTCAGACCTGTATCCTCACCTTCTGTATACTGTATTCTTTCCCATTGATTGCCTGTAGCTGCACGCAGGTGCCGCAGCGGGCTCCAGCGCCCGAACCACAACCCCAACCGCAACATCAGGTCAAACCACCAAAGCCTGCGGCAGAGCCAGAACCGCCGTCGGAAGAAGACCTGAAAGCCCGAATTGGCCAACTCGTCCGGCAGTTAAGGTCCGAGGACTTCAGAGAGCGCGAAAACGCCCACGCAGAAATCAAGAGACTACTATGGGGCAGCCAAGGCAGCGTGGTGCAGGAGCGCCTGCGGCAGAGCATGGAGATGGAGAAAGACCTCGAGGCAAAGGTGCGCATAGAGAGAATGCTATCAGGAACAGTTGACTCCCAGATTGAAGCGCTAAAGGACAGAAATCCCGAGGTGCGCCAGGGAGCTGTGGCTCGGCTGGTGGAAATCGGCAGGCCTGCAATACCCAAGTTAGTGCGGATTCTGGAGGATTTGCACAAAGCATCACCGCGAAAACGCAAGAGGAACACAAGAACGCGACACAGCATCTGTGCTGTATTAGGCAAGATTGGAGATGTTGAGGCTGTACCAGCCCTGTTTAGTGTGATCTGCGAGACTGATTCCTGGAAAGATTATAACATGATGGGTGGTGAGTATTATGTATGCCTGCGGGCTGAAGAGGCGCTGACGCAGATAGGAAAGCCCGCGCTGCCCCGGCTCCTGGAGTTGCTTGACACTCTCAACGATGCACCGGTGAAGAAACGCAAGCGCAGCAGAGAACCAAGAGAGAGCATTTGTAGAATACTCGGCAAGATTGGTGATGACAGCGTGGTACCATACCTGCTGGAGACCATACGCGACCCTCAGTTCGGCTACGGCGACGCTGCAGTTCGGGCGCTTTCAGAAAAGGGAAAAACATCGGTGCCAGCCTTTATCGAGGCGCTAAACGAGCTAAATGACGGCCCGGAGAAGGAGTTGAAAAAAAACAGCTCAGCGCGACATGCCCTCACCGTGGTGCTGGGAGAGATCGGAGACCCGCGAGCCGTACCGGAACTTCTGAGAACGCAGCGCGCTGGGAATTTCAATCGCTACTGGGTTGATGAGGCAATCGGTAAAATAGGACTGCCGGGCATTGAGTACCTCGTGCAGGACATCGGAGAACAAGACCGGGCGCATCACCCATCTTCATCGTGGATTGTGCCGAAGTCATCGTATGCGCACCATGGCGCAAGGGAAGGCGTACTGGCGCAGATTGTCAAGCGGCATCATTACTCCAACGAGTTCATTCCGCGCGACGAGTTGAAGAAGAAGTACACGAAAGAAGCTCCCGCCTGCATAACCGAACTGAAGCGACTTGTGAACAGCCCTCATGCTGCAAAACGGCTGGGCGCAGCAATATGCCTTGCCTGGCTGGGTCATAAGGAAGCAGGGGAGTATCTCCTTTCCGTCATCAAGAAGAGCAAACCTGGTGAGCTGAGAGTTGACATTGTCCTGGCAGTTGGCTACCCAGGGTTGGAAGAAGCTGTGCCGGAACTGCTGAAGCTTCTCCAAGGCAAGGAACTCCGTTTCGCTGTGTCGGCGGCTTATGCGCTTGGATGGATTGGCAGCAAGA
>DAOVDS010000296.1 GCA_030669415.1 bacterium | reverse complement strand
CAACTCCGACCTCACGATAACCAACTGCATCATAGCGAATAACACGGCAAGCGGTCGCGGCGGCGGTATTGACTGTGACAACTCCAGTCCCACGATAACCAACTGCACTATAGCAGGCAACTCGGCAAACAATGGCGGCGGTATCGCCTGTTCCGGCAGTGTAATAGCCAATAGCACAATAATCTTTGGCAACACGGCTGGTAACAACGGCAATGAAATCTACATTTGGGCAGGTTCAACAGTGACGCTGAACTACTGCGACTACGCGAATGGCGCAAACGACGTTGAAGGGACCGGCACGGTAACACCAAGCAATTGCATCACTCTCGACCCGGAGTTTGTGAATGCGGCTGCGTTCGATTATCACCTGCAGGGCACTTCGCCGTGCATTGACAAGGGGAACAACGCCTATGTAACGTGGAGCGAAGACATTGACGGCAATGCGCGGATAGTGGATGGCGGCAGTGGCACCGCGACCGTTGACATTGGAGCGTATGAGTACAAGCCGTAGCCGATACGTGGGAATACTGATATGGGTGAATTGTTAGCCGGCAGACTTGTCTGCCGAGATAAATAACGCGGCGAGTAAACTCGCCGGCTAAGCGGGTGGAGATGTAACTCCCGTGATTTGGGGAATTTAATAATAAAGTTGACATTTTGCTTGACAATGGGTGGAAGATGCTGTATTCTGTTAAGAGAGATTGGACGCGAATCCGGGGCTGCCCGGACGCGTCCCGTCGTGGTTTTAGGGGGTGCGAAAAACTACAGAGCGGTAATTTGCAATGAAAAATGTTAAATCAAACACAATTTGCATAACTCCATCTGCAAAAGGGGGTTGCGAGATGGCCAGACGGCGCAAGTCGAATTGCAGCCCACGCAACAGTGATGTATTATTTGTAAATTTTCTCCTATCCCATGCGCGGCGAGGCAAGACAGAAAGAAGAAATCTTGTAAATCTTGTAAATCATGTCAAAAAAAGGGAAATAGACAGGATTAACAGGATTGACAAGACAACAAAAATAAATCTCGTAAATCATGTCGAAAGAAGGCGTAAGTGGATATCAATGTGGTGGCGTAGGCACCACCACCTGTATTCTGGAAGTATAGACGTAAACAGGAACGTACAATTTTTTTCTACCGGTGTTCTGGGTCTGCGGGCTCAGGAAGTAGCAAGAGAAGGGAGAAAGAATGCCTGAATTGCGTCAGAACATGGTTACCAAGGAATGGGTTGTTGTCGCGTCCGAGCGGGCGAAAAGGCCGGAACAGTTCAAGTCTGCCGAAGAGAAAGAACCGGTGCCGGAATACGACCCCAAGTGCCCGTTCTGCCCGGGGGCCGAAGACAAAACGCCGCCTGAGACCTGCCGGGTCGAAAAGGACGGAAAATGGCTGGTCAGGTCTTTCCCCAACAAGTTCGCCGCCCTCGTCCCGGAAGGAGAAACCGACAATGTCTTCTCCGGCGTAAGAAGAGTGATGAACGGCGTCGGCTTCCACGAGGTCATCTGCGAGACTCCTCTTCACAACCAGCACATGGGCCAACTGACTGAGGAGCACCTTGCAAGCGTTATCAGCGTCTACCTCAAACGTTTCAACGATATCGGCGCAGACCCGCGCGTCGAGCAGATTATCGTCTTCAAAAACCACGGCGCAGGGGCAGGCACGTCGCTCGTACACCCGCACTCGCAGCTCATAGCGCTGCCCGTTGTGCCCGCGCATATCCGCCATCGCGTCGAAGAGGCCATGCGCTACTTCGATGACCACGGCCGCTGCGTTGTCTGCGAAATGCTCGACATGGAGCTCAAAGAAGAGACGCGGATAACCCTGGAGACGGAATGCTTCGTGAGCTTCGTGCCGTACGCGAGCTTCTCCCCGTTTCACCTGTGGATTGTCCCCAAGAGGCACCACGCACGCTTCGGGGATTTGACGCAGGAGGAAGTGCCGGACCTTGCACGCAATCTCAAGTCCATATTGCTCAAGCTCTACCACGGGCTCAACAACCCGGATTTCAACCTGGTGGTGAACTCCGCGCCGCTTGACGGCGGGACAAGGTACTTCCACTGGTACCTCTCGGTCATTCCGCGTGTCAGCAAGGCGGCGGGCTTCGAGCTCGGGAGCGGCATGTTCATTAACACCACGCTCCCCGAAGAAAACGCCGAGTACCTCAGAAACGTGGACACGGGCGAGTAGGGGATGTCGCGCACGCAATGCTTGATTTTGCGATACATGTAGCGGTGCAGGCCGGCGAGCTGCTCCTTGGGCACTTCGAGAAGCTGGGCAAGTCCGATGTCTCATTCAAGGGTAAACGCAACCTTGTCACGGTTGCGGACAGGGAGTCGGAGGAGCTTATTGTCAGGCGGATTCGCGAGGAATATCCCGACCATTCCATACTGGCTGAAGAAGGGGGCGGTGACGAGAAGCAATCCCCGTACCAGTGGATTGTCGACCCGCTCGACGGCACGATAAACTACACTCACGGCCATCCATTTTTCTGTATCTCCATTGCCCTGGTGCGCGATGGTGAGGTTGTTCTTGGCGTCATACATGCGCCGCTCCTGCGCGAAACATATCACGTTCAGCTTGGCAAAGGCGCGTACCTGGGTGAGCGCAGGCTGTCCGTGAGCGACACAGACACGCTCATCAACTCGCTCCTGGCGACCGGTTTCGCGTACGTGCGAGAAGAGACGCAGTCCAACAACCTCGCCAACTTCGGCAGGCTCTCGCTGGAGGCAAGGGGTGTGAGGCGCTACGGCTCCGCCGCGATCGACCTCGCCTACGTTGCGGCCGGAAGGCTGGACGGTTTCTGGGAGCTCTATCTCGCGCCCTGGGACGTCGCGGCCGGCAGCCTGCTAATAACCGAAGCCGGCGGAAAAGTCACCGACATTTCCGGCGGCACAGATTACATTTACGGCCAGAATATCATTGCATCCAACGGCAAGATACACGACCTTATAGCGGATAATCTCGACCCTTTCTCAAAAAGTGACCGTACAGAAAGCCAGGGCGATTGAATGATGCAAGGAGGAACAACTTGACAGCAAAGAAACTGACCGGTGGGCTGGTTCTCGTCGCGCTCGTGCTCTGCGCCGGCTGCATCTCGCCGATGTCCGGACAGGGCGCACGAAACGCGCGGCAGCAGCTCGGAATTGCCAATGCCGCCAAGGATGCGCTCCAGAAACCCAAAATCCAGGCCCTGCTGGGCATGAAGGTATGGGTGGATGTCGCGGGCATTTCAGGCTCGCAGACTGCCGGCGTGGGGAGCGAAGATGCCCATTTCCTCAAAAACATGATTATCGAGACCCTCGTCGGGAACGGTGTCACGATAGTCGAGCGGCGCGAGGCGGAAGCTGTGCTGCGCGCAATCGCAGAAGTAATGGGCACCGACACGGTGGCGAGAGTATTCCCGCACGCCCTGCTGCCGCTAATGTACTACATCTCTCACACGGCCCGCGTCAAGATACATCTGTACGCTTACGAGACGAAAGACCCCAACATGATAATGGCCGACGATTGCGAAGGCACCTACTCCTGGTCGGAATGGTCCTTCCTGGGCCTGGGCCCGTTCCGTTAATAGGATAGCTGCTCGCGGTAGCGCCTGCGCAAATTGTCAAAGAACTCGTGGTACTTCTCCCGGCGGTAGTCCGGGAAAGTCCACGGCAGAATCCTGAACTCATTACCTGAATATTGCAGCGTAATCTCGCCGTACACACCTTCGCCGAGATATATGCGGTGCGAGAAGTCCTTGCACGAGGCGAGTATTATCTTGGATGAAAGCAGAATCCCCGGGTCGATGTTCACCGGCCGCTCGACAGGCAGCCTGCCGGCAAAATCATTTTCCAGCGCGTTGGCTGCAAGCTTCGCCTGCGCAAGCGTGTCCTGCTCGACAAGCTTCTCGAATGAAAAGAATTTGCGTTTCAGGCCCTTGCCCATCTGCGGCTCGTAGTAGTCGGTACTGTCGAAAGGCATAGTCTCGCTCTGGAGGCCAACCGGCCCGAAAAGCTTCACCAGCGCCATCTCGACCTCGGAAAGCAGTTCTTCGGAGGAGGTCAGAACACCCGCAAACAGCTTCGCCTTATCAGGTCGCCGAACTTGTGCCATTATCATTCCTCTATTATTTTGCCACAGATAGACACAGCCATGTCATTGCGAGCAACCGAAGGGAGCGAAGCACTCATCTTCGAATCTTACCACAGAGACATGCAGAACACAGAGAAGATAAGTCTTTTTCCTTATTATTCCGGAAGCACCACGTCGGAAGACGTGGTGAAATGCACCTGCGGAAATCACTGGCAGTTATGGATGTCCCCGGATTTTCGCTGACTACAACTAAAAGAGAAGAGCGTTCCCGGATTTACCTTGCCGGCCCGCGCGGGGGCGTATAATATGTATTGCCAGTGCAGAAAACGAGAAGGAGCGCAAGTCATGGGTGTCACTTATGTTGAAGGCCGGGTTAGTGGGCCATCCGGCAAACAGGAAACAGTAAAGCTCCTCGTAGACAGCGGGGCAACATATTCACTTCTGCCTAAAGCAGTGTGGCAAGCAATTGAATTGAAGCCTAAACGAAAGGTCTCTTTCACATTGGCTGACGGCACAACACTTGAAAGGTCGGTGTCAGAGGCTTATGTCATATTTCCACAGGGAGAAGCGCACACACCGGTAATTCTGGGCGAAGAAGGCGACGAAGCGTTGCTGGGCGTGGTAACGCTGGAAATCCTGGGGCTTGTACTCAACCCGTTTGACAGAACCCTGCATCCCATGCGTATGCTGCTGTGTTGAGAATATCAAGCCACGGCGCTTCATACCCGGTGAAACCACCGGCGGTTATGGGTGGATACGGATTATTCCTGTTTATCCTTTTGCAGCGCTGAATTATTGAAACACATATTATGTTTGCGGATTTTATCACCATCCTTCTGGGCGAAGAGGTGGACTGAACGGGGGCTTCTCCCACCACCCGTCCCAGAGGAAATGGTCTTTTTTCCACTCCTCGAAGCTCTTCTCCGGATTCTCAAGCAGATACAAGTCGTACAGCAGTGGTTCAGTCTCCGCCTTTATTTCTTGCAGCATTTCTTCAACCAGATTCGAACTTTCATCATATCCTGGCTCTTTCGATGCTTGAGAAATAAGCTCTATGTAGCGCTCGCAGAGATTCGTGAGCTTCTTGTACCTGAGGTCAATGCGTTTCTTTAGTTGCTCGTGAGTACATTG
>DAOVDS010000158.1 GCA_030669415.1 bacterium | reverse complement strand
AGATCTCATTGAGCTTCACACCAGGGGCGGCGACTTCTACGAGGCAATGGAGTGCGAGTACCAGTGCGGTTTCGCATACGTAGTGGCAGACGTTATTGAAGGAAAATCTGCTGGCGAACTCGGTGTTAGGCCGAATATCCTTTGGGCAGTACGCTTGTCAAAGTACATCTACAATTACCGGTCGGATATTGAGAAATACCACAAGGTGCTCGACATATATCGCAAGGTAGATACCACGAAATACTATGCTCTGCCACAGGAAATCAAGGATGAGGGAGCTTTCATGGAAGCAGTTGGAATAACACCCGATGGCAGCTCTCTTGCGAACGTGCTAATACCCAACCTCTCTGGGTGTGGGTTAACGCTGGTGGAAACTGAAGTCCTCTGGCGCGGGGCGATTGCGCTGGCGGGGATACGGCTGTTCGAGGCGAAAAACGGCAGGCTGCCAAAAGACCTGTCGGAGCTTGGCGGTCTTGTGCCCAAGGACTTACTTATGGACCCGTTTTCGGGAAAAGACCTAATCTACCGCGTGGCCGGTGATGACTTCTACCTCTACAGCATGGGGTACGACGGCGTTGACGGGCAGGGCACAGGCGACTCTGCCATCTACGAAAAAGACCAGTACCCGCAGGAGGTGTCGGACATCATATTTCACGCACCAGCCCCGGCGAAGGACAAGTGAACCGTGAGCCTGTCAGCTCACTGTGGCGGCACGCGCCACAGTATTACACGGCGGAGTGGCGCAGCCACTTTTAAGAGAGTCCCCGTGGGACTCCGCCGGCTAACCGTATTGTCAAAGAAATCGGTGTAATCTGTGCAATCTGTGGTTCCTTTCTTTGGTTGCGGCCGAAGGCCGCGCTGTGTGCGAGCCTGTGAAATTTCTTGACAAGCTCTTGGGTGCTGGTACAATCGGCGCCCTGTTTCCCGTTGGGCAGGAAGAGCAACCTGGGAGAAACATGAACTTTGCCCTCATCGGCGTTAACCACAAGACAGCCCCGATAGAGAAACGCGAGACACTTGCAGTACCCACCAGCGCCCTTGCGGACTTCATAGGGCGCATGGTCCTGAGCGCGGGCGCGGCGCAGGTTGTGCCGCTTTTCACCTGCAACAGGGCGGAAATCTACGCCGCCGGGTCGCAGGAGGACCTTGCGGGCAGCCTGGCGCGGGGCTTTGCCCGGTATCACTCGCTCGACCCGGCCGATACGCCGTGGCTGTATTCCTACGAGGGACTGGCTGCGGTTGAGCACCTTTTTTCGGTCAGCGCCTCGCTGGACTCGATGGTGGTCGGCGAGCCGCAGATTCTCTCGCAGGTGAAGAGCTCCTACTTCGTGGCGAAGGAGCTCGGCGCGACAGGCAAGTTCCTCAACTTCGTCTTCCAGAAGTGCTTCAAGGCGGCGAAGGAGATTCGCACGAAGACGGCGATTGCCCGCAACAGGGTCTCGGTGGCCTCGGTCGCGGCGGGCCTCGCATGCGAGACGCTCGGCGGCATGGACGGGAGGACCGCGCTTATCGTGGGCTCGGGCAAGGTCGGCTCGGCTTTCGCGGCGCACCTTGCAGACACGTGGGGCGGGCGAATCTACGTTGCGAGCCGCTCGTGGGCGCGCGCCGAGGAGCTTGCGCACAGGGTCGGCGGCGAGGTGGTGCCGCTGCACACGCTCGATGAGCACTTCGATGAGGTTGACCTCGTGGTGGGCTGCACCTCGGCGAAGGAGCCGTTCCTGCACAGGGAGCGCTGCAGGGCGGCGCTCGAGAGGCGGGGCGGGAAGCCCCTCCTTGTCATTGACCTGGGCGTGCCGCGCAACGTCGCGCCGGAGGTCGGGTCGCTCGAGGGCATCCACCTGTACAACATAGACCAGCTCGAGGAAGTTGTCACGCGCAACCGCGGGTGCCGCGAGGAGCAGGCGCGCCGCGGGCGCGAAATGGCGGCCGGGCTTGCGAAAAAGGCCTTCGAGAAGGCGATGCAGCTTGACGAAATTCCCTCGGGCGCGACAGGCTGACAAAATGGCGGGAATACTCGCAGTAGTAAGCACAAGCGGCGGCGCAGCGGGCATTCACAACAGGTTCACCCGCAACCTCGCCGGAACGCCGCTTATCGCATACAGCCTCAAGGAGTGCGACAAGGCCCGGCACATCCAGCGATGCATCCTCTCAACCGACTCGAAGGAGGTCGCAAGGGCGGCAGGGCTGTACAGCGTGCAGGTGATTTCCCGGCCGGCAGACCTCTCAGGCGAGAAGACCCCGCTCGTGGCGATAGTGAGGCACGCGCTCGAAGAGCTCAAGAGCGCCGAGGGCTACGAGCCCGGCCTTGTGGTTGTGCTTCCCGGGACATTCCCGCTTCGGCGCGCGACAGACATTGACGAGGCGATTGAGAAGATGGAGCAGACAGGTGCCGACTCGGTTGTCAGCGTCTGCCCCGCGGAGCTCTCGCCTTACGAAATGGTCAGGCTCGAAGGCGACAGGGCGCTCGCGCTGCTGCCGGATACGGGCGGGGAGCCGCGCGTCTACCGGATAAGCGGTGCGATTTACGTGCTCCGGCCGGCGCTCCTGCTGGAGCAGGGGAAGCTCCACGGCCCTGACACGCGCGCCATTGTGATGAAGGCCCGCGACTCGGTCGAAGTCACCTCCCGCTACAGCTTCATGCAGGCTGAGGCGACGGTCAAGGACAGGAAAAAAGACATTTTCCGGTAGGAAGCCCGCGCACACCCGGGCTCGCAGCGACATATAATTCTCAGTTGGTGCGAACCATGCGCCGATTGCACTGGTATAATGATGTAAGGCGTACTGTCGAAAGGCGGCTGAAAATGCATAGACTCTTAGCGCTTCTGGGCATCGTCGTGCTGCTGGTCGCGGCGGGTTGCGGTGAATCGGTGCCGCGAATCGAGATTACCGAGGCCACTGACGGCGAGAACGGCACCATGACGGTGAAGTACAATGCGAAGGAGTTCTCGGGGGCTGACATAGACATCACCGTCCATTTCACCACGGGTACGGTGATAGCGGGGACGGCGACTTCCAAGGGCGGCGATGGCACGGCGGACATCACGACATCAAGCGGCGGGACTGCTCACACCTTTGTCTGGGACTACAAGACGGACCTGGGCGTGGGGCGCCACCGCGGCATCACTTTCTCCATTGTGCCCTACGGGCCTGACGGGCGTGGCCGCACGGGGGTGGCGGGGCCGCTCATTGTGGGGCTGCCGCTGCTCTACACCGCCAACCAGGGTGCTGACTCGGTCTCCATTGTCGATATTTCGGCGGGGCAGGTGAGCTCGACCGCCACTGTGGGCGCCGGTCCGAGAGGGATTGTGGCGCTTCCGGACGAGTCCAAGCTCTACGTGACAAACGGGGACGGGGATACTGTCTCGATAGTGGACATCAAGGACCCGACAATCGTCAGCTCGCTCGCGGTCGGCACAAGCCCCACAGGCATCGCGGTGAGCCCGGATGGCGAGCGTGTCTACGTGGTCAACAGCGCCGATGGCACAGTCTCGGTGATAGACTCATCCGCGACCACCCCGGTCGTGCTGGACACCTACGCCGTGGGCACCAGCCCGGCCGCCTGCAGCCTGACGGAGAACGGGGAGACTCTTTTTGTGACCAACTCCGGCGACAACACTGTGAGCATTCTGCTTGCGGCAGACGGGTCCGTGCTCGTAAGCCCCCTGGCCGTGGGGGACAACCCCCAGGGCATCGCCAGCGGCAGCAGGTACACGGTGGTGTGCAACTACGACAGCGGCACAATCTCGGTGATAGACGGCACAGCCATAGGCTCGACCGTACCGCAGGTCGCGGTTGACTCCGAGCCTGTCGCGGTTGTCGTGGACAAGCTGGACGCGTTCGCGTACGTGGCCAACAGCGCCTCGGACTCCATTTCCGTGGTGAACCTGGGGGTGCTGATGGTCGTGGGGACGATTGACCTGAGCGGCGGGAGCCCCAAGGGCCCGCGGGCGCTCATCATCGACAGTGACGGGGAGTACCTGTACGTCACCTACAGGACAACCTCCCAAGTCGCCAAGATTGACCTGAGCGAGCTCTCCGTGCTGACCACGTATTCCGTCGGGACAAACCCCGTCGGGATAGTGATACTGGCCAAGTAGAACCACCGCCTCGGGGTGACTTATCTGACATATTCCGGGCGCAAGCACCTTGCATCGCGCGGGCGTCTCCTGTATAATACAGCGCAGGAGCAAAGAAGGAGGCGCAAATGAAGACAATTCTCGTAATCTACATCCTGGCGTTTGTTTCCATTATCGTCGTGTACGTGCACGACCACAGGTCTGCGCAGGCTCAGGCATACTTCGACCCGTACGAGGCGGTGGCCGGGCTTCGCACTGTCGAGGCGCCGCCGGACAGCTTCGAGACGGAAGGAACTGCCGCCTCGCCGGAGCCTGTGACTGTCGCGCCCGCGGGCACCGGCGAGGACCGGGAACCCGCCGTCGAAGATGAATTTCCTCACACCTTTGAGGGCCTCGACCGGAAGATAGGAAAGCTCCGCGAGGATGCGATAACTGACCCGGAAAAGAACATCGAAATCGCCGAGGCATACAACATCAAGGCGGACATGTACCGGGCGGCAATCGAGGCGCTCGCAGTGCTTGAGGCGCAGACCGACGACAGGAGGGAGAAGCAGAAGCTCCACGACAGGCGTGAACTGCTCGAGGCCATGCGTATCAAGTCGCTCTGGCAGGCGATAGGGGTGCTCAAGAAGGTGCCCGGAAACGTCTACGAGAACACCGATGTCAGGTGGCTCAGGGCGATGACGTATCTTGGCCTTCCCAACCAGCATCCGCGGGCTATTGCCGAGCTCAGGAAGCTTGCCGACGACCCCAGGGCCATCCCGAAGCTTCGCGAGCAGGCCCGGAGTCTGGTTGAGAAGTACAAGAAGATATCGGGAGAATAGTTATATCTGCAGCCCGGCTGCCCGGGCGCACGCGCAGCAGGGGGGAATCATGGTGGGAAGGTTGAGAGCCGGAGTTTCTTCTCTGCAGCTCTGCGCGGTCCTGGCCGTCTTCGCAGTCACGTTCCCGGCGCTTGCCTGGGGGGCGGAGCCGGACTGGTCGCCCGACTGGAAAGCGGGGCTGGAAGAAGCCAAGGAGCGCAACTGCCCCATCATTGTCGTCGCCCCCTTCAAGCGCGGAACGATGGCGCCCAGCATCTTTCCCGATGTGTTCAAGGATGCCGACATCATAAAACTCTCGGCGCGCTTCGTCTGCTTCTACGCCGATGCCGAGCGCTATGCCGAGATAGATACTTACTATGCAGCCAAGTTCGTGAACTCCGACACAGGCAGGTACGGCTCCCACCAGGTCATCTTCTGCAAGCCTGACGGCACGGAGATGGAGAAGCTGCGGCTCTGGGCCGGTGTCACGAAAGGCAAAGTCACAAAGAACATGAAGGCCGCGCTCGCACGGTTCACCAGCGCAATCTCGTCGCAGCAGTACAGTTCCTGCAAGACGCTCAGGGACCGCGCGGAGCTCCTGCGGGGCCTGGGTGCCTACACCGAGGCTGTCAAGGCCTACGAGGAGCTGGCGCAGAAGAAGAGCGAAATCAGGTTTGTCAAGGAGGCGAAGGACAAGCCCGGCAAGCTCAAGAAAGAAGCTGCCCAAAAAGTCGAAGAGGCGGCAAAGGCGCTCAAAGAGGGCGACCCGCAGCAGAAGGCGCAGGCTCTCAGGAATCTCCACATCTACTTCTACGGCATGAAAAAGCTCGACGCGAAGGCGGCGGATGACCCCGAGAAGACTCTTCACCAGCGCGTGCGTGACCTGCTCGCGCTCGCCAAGAAGGACAAGGCGTTAAAGACCCAGTACCGCCTCGGGCAGAAAACGGCCAAGGCTTTCGAGCAGTTTGTGAAGGCCGAGCTCGCGTTTCTCGACGGGAACTACAAGAGCGCGATGAAGTACTACAGGAAAATAACCCGCAGTTACGACGAAACCGAGTTCTACGACAGCGCCAAGGCACGCATCCAGGAGATTGTCAGGAAGTTCACGCCTGAAAAGAAATCAACAACCCCGTAGAGAGGGGGCCCAAAACACGTGAGCTGCCCCGTATGCAACACCAGGCTCTCCACCAGGTACTTCGACAGGATAGAGGTGATGCACTGCCCATCCTGCGGCGGCTTCTGGGTGGGCGCCAAGAGGCTCGGCAAAGTCCTCGAGCGGTACATGAGCTTCCTGGCCGAGCGCCACGACAGGCAGTGCGGGCGCAGGAAGCGGGTCAACCCCTGGAAGGTCGAGACTGTCAGGGTCATCTGCCCGGAGTGCGGCAGAACCATGACCAAGCTCAACTACGCCTACAACTCAAACGTCATAGTCGATACGTGCGAGACGTGCGGCGGCGTCTGGCTGGACAAGGACGAGATTGAGAAGATAGCCGCGTTCCTCAAGTACTGCGGCCTGCCGGAGAGCTTCAAGAGAGAGCTCGCCGAGATTAAGGCCGTCTACGACAGGCACGGCGAGGGCGGCGAGAGTATCAGGGACGACCTCGATGACCTCGGGGATATGTTATTGTCTATTTTCAGTGATTAGGATTTCTGAGTACAGCCGTGAGCAGACCGAACGAAACACCCATGATGAAACAGTACCGGCAGGCCAAGGCCCGCTTCCCCGACAAGATTCTGTTCTTCCGCATGGGCGACTTCTACGAGATGTTCTTCGAAGATGCCAAGACAGCCTCACGCGTGCTCGGCCTGGCGCTTACCTCGCGCTCCAAGGGGGATGGCGCCATACCCATGGCCGGCGTGCCCTACCACTCCGCCGACACCTACATCAGGCGCCTCGTGAAGGCGGGCTACAACATCGCAATCTGCGAGCAGGTCCAGGACCCGGCCACCGCCAAGGGCATCCTGGACAGGGATGTAGTCCAGGTGGTGACTCCAGGCACCTACACCGATGAGGCGTTCCTCGATGCAAGGAGAAACAACTACCTGCTGGCGCTGGCGCTGGGCAGGGCGGCCGGGCTCGCCTGGGCGGACCTCTCGACCGGCGAGTTCTTCGTGACCGAGACTGCGCCCGCGCAGGTCCCGGGGGAAGTAAGCAGAATCTCACCCACGGAGATGCTTCTTGCCCAAAGCGCCTCGGGCAGCTCCGAAGAGCTCCTGGGGCAGCTCGCCGACCTGCTGCCCGATGTGCCCCTCGTGACCCGCCCCGACTGGGAGTTTGACCGCGAAACCGGCTATCAGGCCCTCACCAGGCAGTTCGGCACATCGAGCCTGGCCGGCTTCGGCGTTGAAGAGCTTACCGAAGGTATCCGGGCCGCCGGCGCACTGCTTGCTTACCTCGACGAGACGCAGAAAGGCGCGCTCGGCCAGATGCGCTCCATAAGGCCCCTCCACCGCGGAAGCGAGCTGCTGATTGACTCAAACGCGGTGCACTGCCTCGAGCTTGTCGAGACCCGGCGCACGGGGGAGCGCGAGGGCTCGCTCATTTCCGTCACCGACAGCACAAAGACCGCAATGGGCTCACGCATGCTGCGCTCGTGGCTGCTTGCCCCGCTGACCGGCGTTGCGATGATTAACAGCCGCCTTGACGCCGTGGGCGAGCTCAGGGAGAACGGCATTGCCCGCGAGCAGTACCGGGCGCTTCTGGGCCGGATGTCGGACCTGTCCCGGCTTGGGGCCCGGGTCGCTTCTGGCAGGTGCTCGCCGCGCGACCTGGTGGGAATCGCGGGAGTCCTTGCATTGATACCGCAGGTGGCGCAGGTGCTCGAGGCACCGGGCTCTGACTTGCTTTCGGAGCTGCTTGGCGGGCTCGACCCGCTTGCCGGGCCGCGCGAGCTTGTCCAGAAGGCGTTAGTGCCCACCCCGCCGGCCAACCTCGCTGCGGGCGGGATTATCCGCAAAGGCTTCAGCGCCGAGCTTGACGAGCTCGTCAGCCTGAAAAAAGAGGGCCGCCAGTGGATTGCGCGCTACCAGGCCCGCGAGATAGAGCGCACAGGCGTAAAACGCCTCAAGGTGGGCTACAACAAGGTCTTCGGCTACTACATCGAGGTGACAAACACCCACAGGGACAAGGTCCCGCCCCACTACGTACGCAAGCAGACGCTCAAGAACGCCGAGCGCTACATCACCGAGGAACTCAAGCAGCACGAGGAGGAAGTGCTTACGGCAAGCGAGCGGGCCCTCGCACTGGAGCAGGAGCTCTTCGGACAGGTGCGCGAACAGGTGGCGGGCTACACCGCGCAGTTGCAGAAAAACTCGGATCTGCTTGCGAAGCTGGATATTCTCTGCGCATTCGCGCAGAACGCGGCGCAGTACCATTACGTGGCGCCTGCGGTTGATGACACGACCAGGCTCGAAATCGCCGACGGGCGCCACCCCGTCATCGAGCAGGCCACGGAGTTCGTGCCCAACGACGCCCTGCTCGATACGGGCGAGAACCGCCTTCTCATTATTACAGGCCCCAACATGGCGGGCAAGTCAACCTACATCCGCCAGGTCGCGCTGCTGGTCATTATGGCGCAGATGGGCTCTTTCGTGCCCGCGGCTTCCATGCACCTCGGTGTCGTGGACCGCATCTGCACCCGCGTGGGCGCGTCCGACGACCTGGTGCGCGGAAAGTCCACCTTCATGGTCGAGATGAACGAGACGGCGAATATCCTCCACAACGCCACGCAGCGCAGCCTGATTATCCTCGACGAGGTCGGCCGCGGGACATCCACCTACGACGGCCTCTCGCTCGCCTGGGCCGTTGCGGAACACGTTGCGGGCAGCCTGAAGGCGCGCACCCTCTTCGCTACCCACTACCACCAGCTTACCGACCTCGCCCACGCCTGCGAGGGAGTCCAGAACTACAACGTCGCGGTGCGTGAATGGGACGACCAGGTCGTGTTCCTGCACAAAATCGTGCCCGGGGCATCCGACCGCTCCTACGGCATCCACGTGGCGCGCCTTGCGGGCATCCCCGCGGGCGTCATCGAGCGCGCACTTGTGATTCTCGGCAACCTCGAAGCAGGCTCGACAGATGCCGCCGATATGCCCAGGCTCCTTCCGCCCGCCGAGAGGAGTTCGGGCGGGCAGCTTTCCCTGTTTGAAGACCCCGTGGCGAAAATCGCGAAAAAGTTGCGGGAAGTGGACATGGATTCGACCACGCCGCTCGAAGCGTTCAACATGCTCAAAGAGATACTGGAAATGCTCGATTAGTGCTACTTTGTCAACTTCATCCTTACTTCCCCTCCCTTGAGGGGAGGGGATTTAGGGGAGGGTGGTCCCACAGGGACTCTCATAAAAGTGGCTACGCCCCCCCCTCACCCTAAACCCTCTCCCCCCAGGGGAGAGGGAAAAGATGACAAAGTAGCGTTAGGAGGAGATGGTGTTCAGAGACATACTGCTTGTCGATGCCTTCACCGAGCACGCCTTCGGCGGCAACCCCGCGGGCATCATCCTGGAAGCGGCCGGCCTGTCCGACTCCCAGATGGCCAAAATCGCCCGCGAGATGGGCGTCTCCGAGACCGCCTTCGTGCAGCCTGACGCCCGGGGCGAGGCCCAGTTCGAGGTGCGGTTCTTCACGCCCCACACCGAAGTTGACCTCTGCGGCCACGCAACTATCGCAACTTTCTGGACCCTTGCTGCCGAAGGAATTATCGAGCGCCGCGCACGGACAACCATCTCCTCACAGCGCACAAAGGCCGGCATCCTGCCGGTCGAAATCCACTACTCCGGCGATGCGCTCTCACACGTCATGATGGAGCAGGCGCCGCCGCAGTTCCGCGAGACCTCAATCGACCCCGCCCGTATGGCGGATATCCTCGGGATAAAGCCCGAGGAGATTGAGAAAGTACACCTGCCCATTGAGCTGGCCTTTACAGGGCTCTGGTCGCTCAAAGTCCCCGTAAAGCACCGCAAGACGCTCGAATCAATCAGGCTCGATAAACGCG
>DAOVDS010000448.1 GCA_030669415.1 bacterium | reverse complement strand
GCGGCCGTTTTCTGCAAGCAGCTTCTCGAGGTCGCCTGCCGCGGGAAGGAAAGCCTGGGCTTCAGAGACGAAGAGAATTTTCATAAAGTCTATGGCCTTTGGGTCTGCCGGCGCTTCGCCGGGGATTCGCGCATCCGAGTTCAGGAGGTCCCCGAGGCTCGCAACGTGCCTGCCATCCTCTCTGACAAGCGGCAGGCCCTTATCAGGTGCGAAGAGGTACCACTGCCCGCCACACTCCGCTGCGGTGAGCCACCAGTTTCCTTCCTTCTCCTTGGGCTTCATGTTCAGGAGCACCGCCTCCACGCCGATGTTCTCCAGTATGGTGCAGAAGAGCCAGCATATCTCGATGGGAGCCCCGGCGCCTGCGAATGCGACACTATCCGGGCTCTCGCCGGATGGCGTGGTGCGGGCGTGTGCGGGCCAGACGTTTGCCACAGTCCAGTCGAAGACGGCGAGGATTTTCTCGCCCTCTGCCGCCTCGTCGGGGGCAACTGCGGCGGCAATCTCGCCGTAGAACAGGCGGCGCCTGACGAAGTCGCCGGTGATACTCAGCAATTCGAGCGGGTATGCCCTGGTGCTGCCTATCGGAAAAATCTGCTCGAGGGTCAGGGCCGGCTCCAGCGTGCTGCCTCTGAGCCGCGAGAACTCGTTTGTGGCAGCAGCGGCGCTCTCGTAGTCGCCCTGCGTGAGCGCGGCGGCGAACTGCTCGCGGGCGGCAGCTATCTTTTCCGCGTCCGATGAGCCGGTAAGCAGCAGGACCGCCACAAGGACCGCCGCCGCTATGAAGATAACAGTACCGATTAACCCTGTCCGTCGCATCACTCCTCCAGGTAGAAAAGCTCAGATTTCGAGGATTGGCTCAAGCAGCCGCAGAAGAGCTTGAGAATTGATGGTCCTCGCCCTTTCCACACAATCCCGGTAATCGAATGTGAGCTTCTTGAGCATCAGGTCCAGCTCGTAGTAGTCTCTCATCCACTCCAGGTGCTCAAGCGCCTCCCGATAGCGCCCGGCAACTGTCAAGCATGCAGTGAGATAGGCGTTGGTGATGAAGTCCTCAGGCAGCAGTTCGAGAGCTTCGCGCAGCTCGGCCTCGGCTTCCTCGATGCGGCCCGCCCTGTAGAGCGCGACGCCGGCCGACCTTCTCAATACACCACTTTCGGGGAACTGCTCTATCCCCGCCATGAAGTTGCGCAGTGCCTGTTCGTACTTATCCTGCCGGAGAAACTCTTCCCCCTCCTCATAAAGGCTCATGCGGTAACCGGGAGGCAGTTCTTTGAGGCGGTAGAGGATAACGCGTATCTTCTTGGCTGTGAGCACCGCGACAGGCCTGGCGTACGGTCCGTCGCCGAGGGGGTTGGGGCGGATTTTTCTCGCCCGGTAGTAGTTGAGAAAAAGGTGCGTGACATTCTTGGCGCCGGTGCTTCCCGTCTGGAAGTTGAACCCCGTCCTCTCCGTTGTTAGCAGGTTGCCGTAACCCGCAAGGGAGCGGACGGGGTTCAAC
>DAOVDS010000252.1 GCA_030669415.1 bacterium | reverse complement strand
ACAGATTCGCACATTTGTTGGGTTGCTAGAACAGAAGGATTCACCGGAAAGCATTGCGGGAGTAGGGAGCGAATTGAGAGGAGCACACCACACATTGTACATGAAAGCACGGAGTGAGGTAAGAGAGAGAACTACCACTGTAGACGAGCTTGATAAAGCGTTAGAGGAATTTGTGAAATGGGAACACTTGCTATATTATGGGTCAATTGGTGATGCAGTGAAATGTCTTAGTAATATACTTACTCCAAACAGCCCACCAACACCGGAATCACCTTCCTGATGTGTTCCGGCGGATGAGGCTTCCTATTTGTCTCTGGCCGGTTTCTTGGGGCGTTCCTTGATGTAGATATTGAGGCCCACGATTTCTTCGCGTTCTTCGAACGGAAGCGGCGCATTGCCGTAGGTGGAGGCAATGATTGTTGTCTTGCCCGACGCCGACGGTCCCAGCCTCTTGGAGAGGTCAACCGTAATTGTAAGCATGTCCCCCTTGAGGTCCATCTTCACATTCTTCATCCCGTATCCTCCTTCTTGCAGTAATCAAACCACTGAAATGTACCAGTTTGCCGCCAATACATCAAGTCACTTGTTTGGAAACTCCGCCACCTCAGCCATCGCCAGTATTCCTGCCCGTATCGCTTCCGGCAGTTGTGGCCGTGCGTTGGTCGTGGGATGGGGCTTGCATTTTCCCCACCAGTAAATGGTGGGGCTTTGGAATTGTCCCCAATCTGTGAAATCTGTGGTTTTGATTTATTTTCCCCGGGTGTAAAACCCGGGGCTTGTTATCTCATTCGGGGCCGCAGGGGAGCCGGGGAAACGAATTAAACATAAAAGTGGACTTTGACAAGCGGGGGCGGGGCGGGTATTATCATTGTCTTTTCGAGCGCCAATTGGGGAAGGTGGCGTGGGAAGAAAGACGCGAAAGCACAGTGAGATATCGCCTGCGCTCAGGGCCAACCTGGAGCTGACCAGGCGCGAGGTGACTATCCCGCCGGAATACGGCGTGCTGCTGGATGCGGTGAAGAACTACCACGGCGTGCGCAGCAGGGTCGCCAGGCTGCTCGAGGAGTATTTCCACCCTATCCGCAACCTCGAGGTAGTGGCGAAGAGCCTCCGCAACGTGTGCGGCGGGAACATGTTCCACTACTACGAGAAGGCGCCGGAGCGCGCCAGGTGCGCCGATGCCTTTGTGGAGCTTTTCGAGGGGCTCTACGAGGCGGACCCGCCGGAGGAGGTGCTGGGCAAGATATTCCGAGCCAACCTGGATTTCCTGTTAGTGCTCAAGCAGTCGCCCCGCAGCGAGGAGTACGAGGGCGCGATGGGCAGGATACTCGACGCCCTTATCCCGGTTGTCAGCCGGCGGCCGGCGGTCTTTCTTGCCTACTCGAATTTCATCAGGAACGCGGGCGAGCGCTTCACGGAGCCGCAGGAGGTCCGTGACAAGTTTACGCATCTCTACCGCGAGCTCGTTGCCGAGGGGCTGAGGGTTTTCAAGGAGAAGGTGAACTTCCAGGGGTGGTTCCGCGAGCACAAGCCGGAGCTGGGTCGGCTCTACGGGGATACGATTGTGGAGCTGCAGGAGGAGCGCATCCGCGGGGCGCTTGAGAAAGTCGAGCAGAGCACCGATGCCGCGGTTATATTCTCGCAGCCCAACATTGACAGCCTGCTCAGCCACACCATCAGGAAAGTGAACGAGATAGAGAACCCGATTCACCGCATAGAGTTCTACGTGTACCTTGCCCGGATTGCCCAGTTGCGGTACCGGGACATGGATATCCTGCGCGGGCTTCACGGCTCGCTGCAGTCGGTTTGCGAGAGGGGCTCGGCCGAAGACATCATTCAGGCGGTGGACCTCATTACGGAGCGCCTGAAGGAGAGCACCTTCGGGCAGAAGCACACGCTTTTCAAGTGCCTCGAGCGGCTGGGCAAAGAGATAGCGAGGAAGAAGAACACCAAGCTCAGAGACTACTTCGTCGAGAAGGTGATTGACACGGGGTTTGAAAGCCCGAAGATAACCGGCGTGTCGCAGGAGTGGCAGGTGCAGCTCAATCCGCACCACCTCGAGTGCGTGCGGGCGTGGCTGAGCATTATCGAGCAGGACCCTATCGGTTACAAGCGCCTGTTTTCCGCAGTTATCATCAACCTCTACTACCGCAAGATGTTTGTGAGCGATACCGATTTGTTCCAGCGGGATGTCAGCGCCCTGCTGAACTCCGGCATTGCGGAAGTCTTCAGCCTGACGATGCACCTGGTCAGGTCTTTTCCCGTCTTTTTCACCGAGATAGGCTCCGAGGGCGAGCTGCGGGAAACCTCCACGAGGGTCGACCAGATTGTCCACCGGCAGGACCCCCTGGTTCATTTCCTTCGCAAGCAGTCGCACGCGGAGAGCAACAACCGCCTTGTCAGTTTCTCGAAAGGTATTCTCCAGTACTGGCTCGACGGCGACAGGGAAGTGCTCAAAGCCCACCTGCCGGAAGAGCTGTTCGATTCGCTCGACGAGGAACTGCCGCTCTACAGCAGCGCGCAGCGCGTTCTGGGCCAGCTCGAGGGCGAGCCCGGCGCCGGGCTGGATGCCCTGTGCGAGATGCCCTACGAAGAGCTCAGGGGGCGCCTCGAAGGCGTGACGGGCGTCCCGGAGCTGGAGAAGGAACGGGTATTCCTCATGGTCAAGTTCCACCGCCTGCTGAAGGAAAAGTACTCGTATTCAACGGACCAGCTCCTGCCGGCGCTGACGAAATCGAACCTGGTGAGCCCGGAAGTGAAACGGGAGTTCGTGGCCGCGTGCGGGAGCGGGGATTCCTGGCAGATTATATGCGCGGGCAGCCGGGTGCTTCTCGCACTCAAGGACAACATCACCGACAGCGCCCAGACCAAGGCGACGGAGAACATATACCTCAAGAGGCACATCGCGGCCGGGATTCCATCCATGTATGGCACGTACAGGGAGCGCAAGTTCGACTCCATGGGGATGCTGATTCGCGCCAAGACGTTCCTGAAAAGGCATCTCGAGGAGATTGTCGCCCGCTTCAACTTCAGCTACATCACCAGGGGTTCCATGCGCGAGGCGTACGCGATAATGCAGCAGTTGCTCCTGGGCCTGAAGATATGCGGGCTTCCGGTGGAGGACCTCTCGACCAAGGTGGAGCTGCTCGAGAAGAGCATCTCGGTGGGCAACTTCTCTGCCGGGCAGTACCTGAACATCTTCGAGTTTATCGCAAGGGCAGTCAGCGACATTGTCGAGAACAACTACATCGCGGTGCACAACAGCAACCTCAAAGTGATAACCCGGCAGGTTCTCGAAGAGAACGGCGTCCCTGAAAAGCGCCTGGATGAGAAGGCGAACGAGATGTCGGAGGAGTTTCTCAGGTCGATAATCGCATCAACTTACGCGATTCAGGAGTTCGACCTCTTCCTGACAAAGATACTCAAGAGCCTTCGCAGCATGACCAAGACGCTCGACGACCATTCGTGCAGCATAATCCTCAACTACAGTCCGGGCAAGCTCATCACGTTCATAGGCGAGCCGCTGCTGGAGCACGAGGACCAGCTCTACCTCGGCTACAAGGGCTATGCGCTCAAGAAGCTCAAGGCCCTCTCGATGCCGATACCGGACGGCTTTATCGTCTCAACGGAGCTTTTCAACATCCTGCCCGCGATGAGCTACGAGGACCTGCGCCGGGACACACGCGAGAGGGTGATTCCGGCGCTGCGCAGGACAGAGGCGCTTACAGGCAGAGAACTGGGCAACCCGGAGCGCCTGCTGCTTCTTTCGGTGCGAAGCGGCGCGGCATTTTCGATGCCCGGCATGATGGACACAATCCTCAACGTCGGCATGAACGATGAGATTACCGAAGAGCTCGCCAAAAAGCCCAACTACGGCTGGACCTCGTGGGACTGCTATCGCCGGTTCCTGCAGAACTTCGCCATGTCCTGCGGGCTGGACCGCAACCTCTTTGACGATATCATGATAAAGTACAAGGAAAAATACAAAGTAACAAGGAAGCTGCAGTTCTCGCCCGGGCAGATACGGGAAATGGCTCTCGAGTACAAGAAGACCGCTATCGAGCACGGCGTTACGTTCATTGACGACCCTGTGGACCAGTTGATGCGTGCGATTTTCCTCGTGCTCAAGTCATGGGACTCGGAGCCTGCGCAGGTCTACCGCAAGCGGATGCAGCTTTCAGATGACTGGGGCACGGGAGTCATTGTCCAGAAGATGGTGCTCGGGAACATGAACTACGATTCCGGCACGGGCGTGATATTCACGAGGAACCCGAGAGCATCCTCAGGCGGTATCGACCTCTTCGGCGACTTCGTGATGTGGTCCCAGGGCGAGGACGTGGTCGCCGGGCTTGTCAACCCCTATCCCATAAGCGAGAAGCAGAGGACCGGCTATGCGCCCAACCTTGACATCTCCCTGGAGAAGATATACCCGGAGATTTACTCGCGGCTCATCGACATAGCGGACCGGCTCATCAACAGGTGCGGGTACGACCACCAGGAGATAGAGTTCACCTTCGAGTCGAGCAACCCGGAAGACCTGTACATCCTGCAGACGAAGCCCATGTCGGTGGGGCCGGAGTACGAGATACAGGTGTTCGCGCAGCCGCAGGAGGTGCAGGAGAACCTCATCGGGACAGGCGTCGGCGTGAGCGGGGGCGCGATGACCGGGGTTGTGGCGTTCACCGAGGATGACATAAGCTCGCTGCGCGCTGCGCGCCCCGGCGAGAACATAATACTCCTGCGCCCGGACACTGTCCCGGAGGACATCTCGCTCGTACTGGCTGTTGACGGGCTCCTGACGGGCCGCGGCGGCGCGACATCGCACGCGTCCGTCACGGCCAAGCGGATTCGAAAGACCTGCGTCGTCAACTGCACCGACCTGGTTGTCTCCGAAACGAGCAAGTATGCGCGGATAGGCTCGCATGAGTTGCGGCCCGGCGACATGATTTCCATTGACGGCCGCTCCGGCTTCGTGGCCCGCGGCAAACAGGAAATCAAGGAATCAAGAGAAGAGATTCTTCCGTTCTGAAAGGGGTAGGACATGGAGCAGATAGCGCACAAGGATGGCAGGACTCTTGGCATTAACGGGCTTGGCCGCATCGGCAAGCTCACGCTGTGGTTCAATGTGGCCAGCGGACGGTTCGACCGCATAGTGGTGAACCCGGGACGCGAAATCGGCACGAGCCTGGATGACGTCGCGCACTACATCTCCACTGACAGCACCTACGGGCCTCTGAGCAGGTTCCTGCACGGGTTCCAGAGCGGGCCATGCGTCCAAATCACCGACAGGGAGCGCAGCGAGCTTTCCGTTGACGGCGTCAAGGTCAACATCCTCACGAAGGACCGCAATCCCAAAGACATAGGATGGAGCAGCCACGGCGCCCAGATTGTCATCGAGACGACCGGCAGGTTCGGGGACCCGACGCTCCCGGCGGAGCACCCGGGAGGGAGTATCCGGGGCCACCTCGCCTCGGGTGCCCGTGTCGTGGTAAACAGCGCCCCCTTCAAGATGAAGGACAAGAACGCCCGCATTCCCGAAGATGCCGAGGTGCTTATTCAGGGAATCAATCACCAGGCCTTCGATGCCCCGACGCACTGCGTCGTCTCGTCCGCCTCGTGCACAACTACCGCGCTCGCCCACATGATACTGCCGCTTCTGAACCACGAGCTTACGCACAAGATGCTGACCGCATCGATGTCAACGATTCACGCCGCCACGAACACGCAGAGCGTTCTCGACAACGTCCCGGAGGCGGGCGCGAAAGACCTCAGGAAGACCAGGTCGATTCTCAACAACATAATCCTGACATCGACGGGCGCCGCCCGCGCGCTCGAACGGGTCATGCCCGAGATAAGCAGGATAGGTTTCATGGCCGACTCGGTGAGGGTGCCCACGACGACCGCGTCGCTCATAATACTCAACTGCACGTTCCAGTCCAGGCTCGACAACTGCGGCGACCCGCTGATATGCCAGGAGCTCATAAACGGAATCTACAAGGAGTTCTCGCAGCTCCCGGGAAGCGGGCTGAGGTACTCCGAGTGCCAGAACGTCTCAACCGACATGATAGGCGATATGTCGGCCGTCGTAATAGAAGCGGTCGAGACCCACACGAGGACAGGGTTCACCACGCTCAATCTCAGGGACCTCGCCTGCTTCGCCGACAAGGAGCTCGAAGTCGAAGAGGCGGAAATCCCCGTCACGCACCTCAAGGCGTTCGGCTGGTATGACAATGAGATGGGCTCCTACGTGAAGCGCATGAGCCAGCTTGTCGCACACATAATCGACCAGGTCTTCTGAGCTGCGGTAGACAGGAAACAGCCGACAGAAACATTTAGCGGCGGAGCTTGCTCCGCGCTCAC
>DAOVDS010000218.1 GCA_030669415.1 bacterium | reverse complement strand
TTCGGCGAGGCCTGCGGCTGGGTCGCCTACCAGATAGCGTGGGTAATCGGGCGCAACCGCATCGGCATGATAAACCTTCGCCTCGTCTTCGGGCGCGAGGAGTTCAAGGGCCAGTTCCGCCGGATACTGAAAGAAATGTGGCTCAACTTCGGCAGGAGCGCGGTCGAGTTCGCGCGCTTCCCACTCTACACGAAAGAGAATATCGAGCACTACGTCGTCTGGGAAAACATACACCACATGGCCGAGGCCCGCGAGCGCGGGAACGGCATTATCATAATAACCGCGCACTTCGGCAACTGGGACCTCGTGGCACTCTCGGCCGGCTTCAACGGCTTCCCCGTAAACCTTATCACCAAGCACATGCGCTCAAAAGCAGTAACCGAGCTCTGGATGAAGTGGCGCACGCAGGGCGGCATTAATCCAATCTACAAGAAGGAGGCGCGACGCGAAATCGTACGCGCTCTGCGCCAGAACCGCCTCGTCGCCTTCGTCGTCGACCAGGACACAAAACCCAAGGAAGGCGGAATCTTCGTCGAATACTTCGGCCACAAGGCATCCACACTCTCCGCGCCCGCACTGCTCTCCGAGAGGCACGATACGCCCGTCATACCCGTATTCCTCGTGCGCCAGACCTATTGCACCCACCGCGCAATAGTCGAGCCGCCGCTCTGGTTCGAAAACGTCGGCACCCACGAGGAAAACCTGCACCACAACACCCGCCGCTACCTCGAAGTGCTCGAGCGCTACGTGCGAAAATACCCCGAGCAGTGGCTCTGGGTTCACCGCAGGTGGCGCCGCCGCCCCCCCGGCGAGCCGCCAATCTACACCGGCTCCGCCGCGAAGCGCAGGAGGAGGCACGCACATGGCGTTCGCCACGATAGCTAAGGTCAGCCTCCTCAATTCCGTTCGAAGGCCGCATCTCTATCTCATGGTCGCCATCTTCGGCGTGCTCATCTTCCTCTCGCATTTCTTCACCATCTTCACGCTCGACCAGCCCACATCAATGGTGCCCGAAGTCGGCGTGTCTTCAATCTTCCTCTGCGGCGTGCTGATAGCCATCTTCCTTGGCGCCGAGTCGCTCGCCTCCGAGATAGAGTCCGGCACACTCGCTATCCTGCTCACAAAACCCATTTCCCGAACCCGGGTGCTGCTGGCGAAATTCACCGGCAACCTCCTGACAGCCTGGCTTGCGCTTGCTGTCCTCACGATTGTCTTTCTTATCACCCTCGCAATCGATGGCAAGTCAATTGACACGCTTACTCTGCAAGCTCTGGCGCTCGCGTTCATTGCATGCGCAGTTGCCGGCGCTTCAACCCTTGCGCTTGCGACCTTCCTGCCATTTGGCCCCACCGTTCTTGCATCCCTGTGCCTGTTCGCGCTCGGGTCGCTCTCCGGCTACCTTCTCTCGCTCGCATCCGGCTTTCCCGCGCTTCTGCTGCAGGTCCTGTACGCAGTCGCGCCTGACTACGACCTCTTGAACCTGACCAACCGCCTCTGCGCCGGCGTGCCGCTTACCATCGGCGCGTTCCTCTGGGCCTTGTGCTACGGTGCGATTTACACAGCCGCGGCCCTTACCGCCGCCTCGCTTATCTTCTCCCGCCGCGAGGTGAAATGACAACATGCGGGGAACTCCTTATTATCCCCGAAGCATCCGCCGTACGGCGGACTGGAAAGCGTGGTGGCAATAATATCAAAACCACAGAAAGCCGCGTCCGCCGGACGGCGGATTCAGCCCGCGGATGTTTAGCCGGGTCGCCTGCGGCCCGGAATGAAAACCACCTCGACCCGCCGCCAAGCCAATCCCATGCCATCTGATGCCATCTGGATTATATTGCAGAATTTTGCAATGTTGCAGAATTCTGCAATATAAACCAAAATCGTAGATGGAGTGCAGCCCTTTGATTTAGCAGCCTCTCGGGTGATATTGCAGAATTCTGCAATATAATCGCCAACGGACAAACATGGCATTGTTGCGCTGGGGGGCAGCGGGGCTACCAGCTTCCGCTTGCGCCGCCCCCGAAGGAGCTGCCGCCTCCGAAACCGCCGGAGCTCTTGCCCGAGGCAATCATCTTGATGAGGAAAATAAGCAGGATACCGGCAGCAATAAAGAAGACCCAGCCCCAGCCCTTCTTGCCGGAGCGCATGCACGATATGCCGGCAAAGATGCATACTGCTATGAGTATCCCGATGACGATATGCCACTTGTAGAACGACAGCCAGGAAACCTTCTTTGTTATTCTATCCCTGAGCGCGACGGCACCCTCGTAGATGCCCCTGTTGTAGTCGTTCGCCTTGAAGTACGGCGCCATCCTGGTGTCGATTATTTCCTTCATGGCCGAATCGTACATGTCGCCGTAGCCGCCGCCCAGCTCGATGCGGCACTTCCTGTCTTTCACAGCCACGAGAATCATGGCTCCGTTGTTTTCCTTCTTGTGCCCCACCCCCCATTTGTTGAACAGGTTGGTGGCAAAAGACTCGATACTCGTATCGCCCGTGCCGTAATCGCGAATAGAGCCTATCGTGACTACCACCGCCTCGATACCCGTCTGGTACTCCAGGTCCTTGAACAACTTGTGGATAGCCTGCCTGTCCGGCTCGCTGAGCGCACGGGCGAAGTCATTGACATAATCGTCCGTCGGCTGCGGGTACCCGGACTGCGCCAGCGCGGCGCCGGCGTTCAGAAACACGATGCAACCGACAACAAGAAAGAGAAGTCTCAGCCAGGCAGTTTTCATTTCAGACACCCTCTTCGTCAGCAAACGAAATCGCGTTGGGCAGTTCATCGACATCATCCCTCTGATGCGGGAAGAAAGCTGCAAGCTGCTCGCCCGCCATCCTGACTCCCTCAGTTAGGCCCCGGGCGAACCGGCCTTCACGGAAGTGCCCGATAACTGCGTCGCGCACGCTGTCCCAGAAGTTCTCAGGCACTTTCTCGTCTATCCCGTCGTCCCCCAGTATGACAAACTTGCGGTCTTCCATCCCAACGAAGAACATGACCCCGTTGTGAAGCTCCGTGTTGCGCATTCCGAGCGCCTCAAACGCATTCCTGACCGTCTGCATCGGGTCCTCGCCCGCCTTCGCCTCGACCCGTACCCGGATTTCGCCGGACGTGCGGGATTCCGCCTCTTTAATCGCAGATGTAATCGCCTTCCTGTCATCCTCGGTAAAGAAATCTCTAAGCGCAGCCATGGCTTCCACCTTTCCGGCCCTGTGGCAGATAAGATAATCTCGTGGCTGCATGATACAGCCGCGCGCCGGTGGGCTCAAGCCAAAAACCGGGCACCACTTCCACAACCGCCTGCCGCGCGGAGGGGATTTGCCTTCAGGCCACAAGAGATGATATAATAGGGGTGAGATGAAAACGATTTTTCACAGCCCGGTTTTCCTGTTGCTGCTGCTCGGCTGTGCGCACGTGGCCCCGAAGCCCGCAGTGCCGCAGAGCCCGGTGCAGCAGACCCGGCCGTCTGAGCAGAAGCCCCTGCCCCAGGAGCCGCCGGCCATCAAACCCACCGCGCGAATGTATGAGTTGGCCAAACAGCCCTCCCCCGGTGACATGCTTCTGACAAGAAACGGAAGCAGGTTTGTGGGCAGCGTTGTCAGTGACACGGGAAAGGCAGTCACAATACAGACGAAGTACGCAACACTGACCATTCCTGTTAGCGGATTGCTCTACGGGCGCTGGAACGGCAGAGAAAGGAACTTCGGACTGTTCCACAAGGATGTAATCAAGCTGGAAGACGGCCGGAGACTCATCGGCGATATCACGGCCAGGACGGACGCGGGTTTCGTGATAGAGACAGAGGATGGCGAGCACACGGTCTCGCCGGATGAGGCAGTATATGTCTACAGGGACTACCGGCGTACGCAGGCCCAGAAACGCGGCGCTCCCACTGCCTCCGCACGCAACGAGAGTGCGGTCCGCATGGCGCTTCACTGGCTCTGGCGCCACCAGAACCGGCGCCAAGCACTCGCCGCGCCCGGCGCCTGGGATGTCGATGGCTACACCCGCCTGTGCAAGAACGGCAAATGCGCAAACGCACCCGTCGTAAGCCCCCATTTCGACCTCGCAGCGACGGGACTGTCAGTGCTTGCATACCTCGGTAACGGGCACACCCACCGCGTCGGCCTGTTTAAGAAATCCGTCAAGGCGGCACTTGAGTACCTCAAGAGACAGCAGGACAAGGATGGGTGGCTGGGCAAGACCAAGAAGACGAAGAAGTCCATCTACAATCACGCAATCGGCACGTGGGCGCTCTGCGAAGCCTACGCTGTCACGCGAGACTGGAAGCTCAAAGAGCCGTGTAAACGGGCCATCAAGTGCATCATCGACTCCCAGAACCCCGACGGCGGCTGGGGACTGGGACCGCAAGGCAGCGCCAGTAACACGCTCCTTACCGCCTGGATGGTCCTCGCGTTCAAGGCGGCCAAGTGTGCTGGGCTCGAAATACCGCGGGAGGCGTTCGAGGGCGCACTGAAGTGGTTCGACAACTGCACGGACCCCGCGACCGGTCTTGTCGGATACAAGAAAGCCGGCGACCCGGACCGGCACGACGGCGCCTCGCACGAGGTGCAAAAGGAAATGCCGACAATGACCGCCGCGGCAGTTATCTGCTCCATATTCTGCGGGATGAAACGCTCAGACCCCAGGCTGGTCAAGAGCGTAGATGTGCTCATGAACAACCTCCCCGACTACGATTCCAAACTGCTGAAAGTGGATATGTGGTACTGGTATTTCGGCACTTACGTCATGTTCCAGTACGGCGGCATGAGATGGCAGAAATGGCACAACGCGATGAAGAAGGCTCTGCTTAACACGCAGCGTAAAGACGGCTGCGCCAACGGCAGTTGGGACCCGAAGGGGATACTGTGGGGAGTGTCCGGCGGACGTGTATGGTGCAGCGCGCTCAATGCGCTGACCCTCGAGATATACTACCGCCACGCGCGCGCATACCCGCGTCACTGACCCGCGACGCGTGGCAGAAGAAGTAATGCGAAATCCAGAAAGCAACCTTACACGGCACAACTACACAAAATGTCATTGCGAGCGAAGCGAAGCAATCTCGTAAGCCGCTGTCACAGAAGAAGTTACATGAGATTGCCACGTCGCTATCGCTCCTCGCAATGACTGAAGGCATCAACGGTTATTTTCTGAAATCCGTATAATTGGCTTTTGGCTGCTTTCCCAACCCCTGACCCCTGAATCCTGACCCCTGGTTACTGACTACTTGTCCTTGTTCTTTTCGTACCAGGTTTTCCACTTGGCGTGGCTCCAACCAAAATCCTGCTTTGTTATTTTCATTAGCTTCTCAAACGCAGCCCAATGCACCATGTCATCTTCGTCTTTGAGTGCTTCAATAAGATATTCTACAGCCCCTTCGCCAGTTACACCCAGGGCCCAAACTGCCGCCTTGCGCACTTCTGAATCGGCGTCACTGAGCGCTTTGACAAGAATCTCCAGGGATGACCCTACGAGCTTCGAGAGCGCGTAGGCTGCCAGAGGATTATCTTCTGTTGCAGCGAGTATCTCAATACCGCCCTCAGCCCTTACGTTCTTCTTTTCCCTGATGAATATCAGGTACGTGCTGACATCCGACTCAGGCAGGGAAAAGAAAGTATGGGTGCGCTCCTGACCATTTACTATTGTGGTGTCTGATTCAGGCAGACTAACCTCTTTTTCAGATTCACCTTTCAGAGCAAATGCCACCTCGAACGAGAGCATGTGACCGTGGGCTGTCAGGTTGCCCGCCCCATCTATTAAGTCCCAGCACCCGCCGCCTGTCCATTGCGCGATTATAATAAGCTCACATTCGTCACAGAGAGACCCGATGTGCAAATGCTGTTTGGTAATCCGCTCCAACCGTGCTCTTACCTCAATATCCTGCGTCTTGTCCACCTGCTCGTTCAGATATGAAATAAGCATGTCAACTGTCTTCATGTCCTCAAACAGAAGGTGTCTTATCTCCTCTTCTGCCGCTTCGCGGACTTTGTACTTGTTGGACTGCATCTGTATTAGCAGTACATCAATTCTGTCTTTGAGCTCTTTTACTCTGACCTTCTGTTCTTGCCTCTGTGGTCTGGTTCCCTTATTCGAAGATGGTTTTTGCACTTGTCTGCAGCCGGTGGCCAAAGCGAGCAGGACAATCACTGGAATGATGTAGAGCGTCTTTCTCATCTCACTTATATTATAGTACCATCCCCGACCCAAAAGCAACCCTGCCATCCTGCACCGGGGCACCGTTGCGGCAAGGAGAAGCGCGAGCGGGGGCGTTCTACGTAAGGAAGCAAAGGAGCCAGAAGGTGAGAAGAAACCCCAATACCAGTATGACCAAAACCCGGGCCATCATCTTGAGCCTTGCTCTCTTACGACTCGCTTCCTCGCTGTAGATTCCCAGCTTGTTTCTGACCATGTGCAGGTGCTGGGTTATCGCGAGATATGCTGCAACAGGAAACACCGCCAGGAAAAGAATAAAGGTTGCGTCTCCGTGTATTCGCAGGTATCGGTGTGTCCCGCGGCTGACTTGCGTAACTCTGCCACGGTATTCTATGTAGTACTTCCCCTCTACGCTCTGAAGGCGTTTGTAGCTCTCATAATCAACTTCTTCGACATTTCCGTTCCCATCCAGTACAAGGTAACTACGGGTTCCAGTTCCCCGAGTCGTCATGATGCTTTCCTGTGGCGTGCCTCCGAAGTACAGGATAATCCCCGCGAAGGCCAGGAAGTTGACCAGGCCCAATCCTGCCAGAGTAAGCAGGATGACTCTCTTTCTGTTCGGTGTTTGTCCCACAGCACGAAGATTATACCACCATCCCCACCCAAAATCAACCTCGCAGTTCTGAGATAGGCCAGCATTAGGGCAGGAGGCGGAGGTGGGTGTGAACGGGTATCGTCGAGAACTTCCTCGAGGAACACACAACGCGAACCTTGCTTTCGAGGCGCCAAATATATACAGTATGGCAATCTGCAAGCCCCGGTCTACGGTATTTGCGTCAAAGTTGCGAAGGATAACTGTCGCACGGAGGCAGCTTGAAGATTCTCGTTTGCCACAACAGCTATCAGCAGCCGGGTGGTGAGGACCGCTCCGCCGCAGCCGAGGCCGCGCTGCTGCGTGCTCACGGCCACGACGTTATCGAGTATTCCAGACACAACGATGAAATCAAAGACTACCGTCTGCTTAAGAAAGCTCTGCTCTATTTCGTGACTACCTGGTCAAGGAAGTCATATAGGGAAGTAAAAGAGCTGTGCCGTAAACACAGGCCTGACATAGCACATTTCCATAACACCCTGCCGCTTATATCGCCCTCAGCATACTATGCCTGCAAGCAG
>DAOVDS010000166.1 GCA_030669415.1 bacterium | reverse complement strand
AAGGCGGCGGGATGATTGCGCTCGGCGATGACGAGGGCGGCGGCAGCAAGAAGGCGCCCAAGCCGCAGAAAGTCAAGGTAATCGAGGCCAAGCGCGTGGGTATCTTCGACCTGACGGTGCTCAAGGCATTCGAGTCAAACGCGCTGGCGAACTGGCTCAAGAAGCACAAGTTCCAGCTTCCCGATACGCAGGAGGCGAAGGACATCCTCGACCATTACGTGAAGCGGGAGATGTACTTCTGCGCGCTGCGCGTGAACAAGGGCTCGCGCAGGGCCTCGAAGCGGGCCTCGAAAGGCTGGATTCATCCTATTACTATCACCTTCGCCACCGACAGGCCGTTCTACCCCCTGCGCATTACCGCGCTTCACACCAGGGCCGGGGCCCAGACGGATGTCTTGATACACCTGTTTTCCAGGCCCGACTCGCTCTCGCTGCGCGGTGAAAAGCGCCTGGCACACCGCAGCTTCTACCAGCGCGAATACCGGTTTGAAGTTAGAGACCTGCCGAAATGCTGCAAGGTCTTCGCGGACCTTTCAAAGCAGAATTACATCCTGACCACTGTCGAGGGCACGGTCGGGCTCAAGGGCATGTATGACGACCTGTGGTTCGCCACGCAGAAAGAGGAGCTCGAGGAGCCGGCTGCGGCGGCGCTGTGGGCGGATGTCCAGAACAGCACCGACCCCGAAATCGTCCACAGTAAGTGCAGGCTGATACTGGCCGATTATCCCTGCACCGCGTGGGCCGCGAAGGCTCACGAGCGGATTCAGAAGATGGGAAAAAGGGCGAAGGATCTCGGCGAGCGCGACGCGCAGAAACGCACGATTGCAGCCCAGATATTGCAGCCCCGGGACAGGTATGCCGAGGCGGTGGAGAAGTTCCGGCGAATCTCGCGGATGTACCCGTCGCGTGCGGCGGAGGCTGCCGAGAACGTGCAGAGCACACTCGCCGCCGAGAAAAACTATCTCGGTGAGCTGTGGAGCAGAATCGAGGAGCAGAAGGAGAAGGGCCTCAAGACAAAGGATTTCAAGGACTACTACAAGAGCCTTGTGGAGCTGATGCTGGTATGCAAGAACCGCCACGACACCAGGAACGTGCACAACAAGGCGCTCAAGAGGAGGTTCTACGCGGCCGGGCTCGGGCAGGTCCAGTGGGTGGACCAGCAGTACACGGCGCTAATGGACAAGAAGTTCCATATTACGTGGAAGGAAGTCGAGTGGCAGGCCAGGCGCGACCCCGCCCTCGCATACAGCATGTGCAGGAAAGTCATCGCGGTGCACCCGGACACCCGCTACTCGAAAAAGGCCACAGAACTTCTGAGAGAAATGCTCAAATAGCGACCGCTGCAGCCCCTCCGCATGAAGCGCGAGACACGGAAAATCAGCCGGGAAGCAGTCCCATGGAATAAATGAAAAGAAACCCTTGTCCCTCTTTTTGTTTATTTAAGACCGGGATGGCGCAGGTGGCTTTTTGAGTGAAAGGTGAAGAAGATGAAGAAGATGTTTATTGCGGGAGTTCTGCTGGCGCTGTTTTTTCCACTCACCGACAACTGGGCTGGCCCGGACGAAGGGAAGAAATTCCCTGCGCCGTTCTCTGTTAAGATTCCGATGCGGGATGGCAAGAAGCTTGCGGTGGACGTGTTCCTGCCCAAAGGTGAAGGGAAGTTCCCGACGATATTGATTATGACGCCTTACAATCGCAAGCTGCTTGGCGCGGCAATACCCGCCGCGTCGGCGGTGAGCAAGCTGATTGACCGCGAGCACTACGTGTTTGTGGTTGTGGACTGGCGGGGTTTCTTCGGCTCAAAAGATGCCGGTGGAGATGTTGGCAAGGTACAGGCTGACCTGAGGGGCAAGGATGGCTACGACACGGTCGAATGGATTGCCAAGCAAAAATGGAGCAATAGCAAAGTGGGCATGTGGGGTGTCTCCGCACTCGGGAAAATACAGTACTGGACAGCAATTCAGCAGCCGCCACACCTTGTCTGCATCTGTCCGGCGGTTGCGCAGCACGGCTATTTTTATGAACACTACTACCACGGCGGGGTGTACAAGAAGAATTACAGCGGCATCCATGAGCAAGTGGGCTATACCGGTGCGGAAAAGAAAATCCTGGCTCACCCGACTTACGACAATCTCTGGAAGTTGCTTGAGAGCCCCATAGTGAACAAGTACTCCAGAATAAACCTTCCCATTCTAATCATCGGCGGGTGGTACGACACCTACACGGAAGGAGTGTTGCAGACTTTCAACGCACTGCGCAAACTGGCTGGTTCAGAAGCCAGGAAAAGCACAAAGATGATAATAGGCCCGTGGATACACGTTGACGCGGCTTCGGGAAAACTAAAGCAGGGCGAACTGAAGTTCTCTGAAGCGGCGCGCGTCAGTGAAAAGGAGGCCAAGCGCTTCTTCGACTACTACCTGCGCGACAAGAAGGATAACGGGTATGACAAAGAGCCTGCTATCCGCTACTTTCAGATGGGAGAAAACAAGTGGAAAAATTCGTCGGCCTGGCCTCCTGCGAACCTTAAGGAAGTCTCCTACTTTCTACAAGCAGAGGGAAAGCTTTTGACCGACAAACCCGACGAAGATTGCCAGCCTGATACTTTTCGTTACGACCCAAATGACCCTTCGCCGACTGTTGGCGGAATGACTATATGCAAGTTCTGGGACCCCGCCGCCCCGAAAATCGCAGCCGGGCCGATGGACCAGCGTGTCAGGGTGGAGGGCCGCAAGGACCATGTTTCCTATTCCACCGATGTCCTTGACAAAGACGTAGCGGTAAGAGATGTGGTCAAAGTCAAACTGTACGTGTCATCTGACCGGGTGGATACAGACTTTGCTATCCGCCTCTGTGATGTATATCCGGATGGGCGCTCCATGCTGATTACCGATGGTATTCACCGGATGCGATTCCGTGAATCGCTCCAAAAAGAGAAGCTGATGAAACCGGGTGAGGTGTACGAAGTCACAGTGGTTCTGACTCCGACGGCGCATACCTTCCGGAAAAAGCATCGCATCCGCATACTGGTGAGTTCATCAAACTATCCCCGGTTCGACCGGAATCCGAATAATGGGGAACACTTCTTCACCGACAAGAAGAAGGCGCTGGTGGCAACGAATAAGATTTATCACGACTCTTCCCACTTGTCGGCGCTATTCCTGCCTGCAGGGGCCAAGTGAGCGTATTCAAGTGCGAGCCGTGTCCTGGATGTCATTGCGCGGCATACATGCTGAAGCAATCTCCTGTGCTGGGATTGCTTCACGCCTGCCATAGTAGTACGGCGCGCAGGCACTTCGCCCCGCCCTTTTAGGAAAAGGGCGGGGCGGGCGCTGCTTGGCCGAAATGGGACAAGAGGGATTTTGTCTTGACAGTTGGGATGCAAAGGTATTAGAATCAAATAGATGGAAAACAGCAGAGGGCAGGTCAGGGCTTGTCTACTGACTACTGACGAGAGGGCAAGCAGCCATGTCGGATTATCACGAAGCTCTCGAAAGCGCGCTTGAGTTCGATGAGCGCCTGTATGCCGTATCGAAGATTGACGGTCGCTACGAGGTGAACGCCTACAAGTTTGTCTTTGAGGCGCTCAACCACACGCTTGCCAGCCTGCCTGAGCCGAGGCACGTGACGGCGTCAGAGCTTCTCGACGGGATACGGGAGCTCGCCAAGGACAAGTTCGGCTTTCTGGCGCGCACCGTTCTCGAAAACTGGGGCTTGTCCAACACGAGCGACTTCGGAGAGATTGTATTCAGCCTTGTCAATTACGGGCTCTTGGGCAAGACTGACGATGACAGGCGCGAGGATTTCGATAACGTCTACGATTTCACGAAGGTCTTTGTCGAGGAGTACCTCGCCGAGTTGCCGCAGCACGTTAAGATAGCCAATAGCCAATAAAGAAAAGGTGTTCTGGCTGTTGGCCGCGGCCGGGGGGAGTTGGAGTTGGATTGTCCGAACCAGGATGAGAACCGCAAGCACTGCAACTGCACTTACCCGTGCGACAAGATAGGGAAGTGCTGCGAGTGCATCCGCAGTCATCTGAGGCGGCGGGAACTGCCAGCCTGCTGTTTCCCGGATGATGTGGAGAAGACATACGACAGGTCTTTCAGGAAGTTTATCGAGGTGTGGTCGAAGTAGGGGAATCGCGCCTGAGAGGCGAGGTGCAGTTTCGCAAGCATTCAGACGATGCTCAGGTATTGGTGATTCGGAGAGCTGAGACACGGCGCTTGGGACTCGCACAAGGAACAGGGGAGAAGTTTGATGGCTGAGGGCAGCGAGAAGCACTTCGTGGAAACGGAGAAGATGCCGTTGCTTCTGGAGATGACGAGGAAGCTTTACTTGAGCCTGAACATTGACGATGTCGTCAAACAGGTGCTGATACTTGCGATGCAGCTTGTGGATGCCGACGGCGGGTCTGTGATGCTCGTGGACCGCAAGTCGAAGAAGCTCTCGATAGGCAAGGCAAGCCGGCTTGATGAACGCTACGTGGAGGAGACAGTCCTGCGCATGGGGGAGCGTGTGGCAGGCTGGGTGGCTGACCAGAAGATACCCGTGCTGCTGCACGGGAAGCTCCGGGACAATCCCCAGTTTTCCGCTCTCGAAGGCCGCGATGATGTCCGGAGCTCGCTGTGCGTTCCGGTGAAGATAAGCGATACTGTCGTTGGCGTGCTCAATCTCAACCGCATGATGGACGGCGACATGCCGGAATTCACCCAGGCGGACCTGCGTGTGGCTGTGACCTTCGCCCGCTACTGCGCCGCGGCCATGCAGAACGCGAGGCTGTGCGAAACGCTGATGAATCGCAACCAGCAGTTCACCGAGCAGTCCAGAAGCCTGACTGTCTGGCTGGCGGAAATCTGCCATGAGATAACCACCCCGATAACCGCAATCAAGAACTACGTCAAGAATATCCTTGACGGCGACCTCGGCGAGGTGCCGGAGAAGGTCAGGCAGCGCCTGGAGCGCGTGAGCCAGCAGGTGGACAAGACTGTCGGCTTTCTTGAAGAGCTGCGTTCCGCGAGTGCGAGGGAGCTTGACTTCCAGGAGATAAATGTCGCTTTACTGATATCTGAGGCGCTTCGCTCGGTCGAGGTCTGGACTGAAGAGAAGAAGCTGGAAGTCGAGGTGGATGTGCCCGGGGACCTCCCGACCATTCGCGCCGATAACGAGAAGATAGAGCAGGTGCTCGTGAACCTTCTGCGCAACGCAATCAAGTTCAGCGGTGAGTCCGACAAGATAACTGTGGGAGCCAAGGCGGGCGAGAACGAGATACAGTTCTCGGTGGTGGATTGCGGGCACGGTGTATCAGCCGAAGCGGTAGAGATGATTTTTGAGCAGTTCTATCGCGCGGAAGAGTCGCAGGATGTGCCGGGACAGGGGCTGGGCCTGGCCATCTCGAAGAAGATTGTGGAGCTTCATGGGGGTCGCATCTGGGCCGAAAGCGAGGTGGGCAGGGGCAGCAGGTTCTACTTCACGCTGCCGGTCAGGGCTCGAGGTGCGCAGGGAACGCAGAAGGCCGAGCCTGGAGATTAGCAGTCTGGCCCACGGGAGCTGCGGCAGGTTCGCGAGAGGTTTCAGGGCGGCGCCTGTTCACGGAATAGTACGGCATGCTCTGGTTCAAGAGTCGGCTGAAGGCTGGCTCGCCTTATACACGTGGTGATAGTTGCAGTAGGACTTGTTTTGACCCACATGAACGCCCGGAAGGAGCGAGCGCCTGCCGGCCAGGAGACTGCGCCCGGCGGAAGCGAGGAGCAGCGCCAGGACTCTCCAGCGCCCGGTGAGGCCGACCGGGAAGCGCCTCAGACATCTTCCCCTGCCCCCGGTGGCGCGATGGACCCGGGCGACGCGCCGGTAGACCCCAGCAAGACCGTCCTTGTCGTCGAGGACGACCTCGACACGGCGGACAGCATCAAGGTGAAGCTGGAGGCGCAGGGTTACAACGTCCTCACTGTCTTCGACGGCCTGACCGCGCTCGAGACGGCGCGCAGGATAACCCCCGCGCTCATTGTGCTCGATGTCATGGTGCCCGGCCTCATGGGCTACCATGTCTGCCGCCTCCTCAAGTTCGACGAGCGCTACCGCGGCATACCGATAATCATCCTCACCGGCAAGGTTGACAGGGAAGCCAGGGAAATAGGCACCAAGGCTGGCGCGGACCTCTACGTTACCAAGCCTTTTGACCTCGACGACTTCCTCAGAGAAGTCAGGAAGTTCATTGGATAGAGTTGACAGGCAGGCAGGTGGGAAAGAAGCAGGAGACCGCAGGCGAGCAGAACCTGGATTAAGTTCTCCTGTTCAACTGTTCTACTGCTCGCCTGCTCTGCGCCCAACGCGCGGGTTGAGGCGCCGTGGTCGAGATTCTGAGAAGGGGATTGGGAAGTGCCTGACGAGATTCTCGAATTCCTGATGCGCGAGGGCCTTGTTACCGAGGTCGAGTCTGAGCGCGTGCTCCTGGAGCAGCGCAAGAGCGGCAAGTCGGCGCGCGAGATAGTCTCCTCGATGGGGCTGGTCGAGGAAGGCGAGATGGGCCGCTGCATCGCGCGGCAGCTCAAGATACCTTACGTGAACCTTGACCACTTCGTGATTGAACGCAGCACTCTCGAACTCGTCCACGAGGATATGGCGCGCAGGTACCGCATTGTACCGCTCTACACGCTCGGCAAGACGCTCGCCGTGGCAATGGCGGACCCGTTCAATATTTACGCAATCGACGAGATACAGCAGAAGAACCACGTCGAGGTGCTTGTCACCGCGGCGACGGCAAGCGCGATAAAGCGCGCCACTGACCAGTACTACAGGGTCACCGACTCGGTGCGCGATGTGATAAAGTCCCTCGGCGCGGCCCGCGGCGCGGGCGCCGCGGCTGAGGAGGCGGAAGGTACCCGGGTCGAGGATGTGGCCGAAGGCGCCCCGGTGGTCAGGCTTGTGAACCTGGTGGTGACCCAGGCTATCCGGGACCGCGCGAGCGATATCCACATCGAGCCGCGTAAGCATGGCCTGAAGGTCCGATACCGCATCGATGGCGTCCTGCACGATACCCTGCAGGTCCCCCCGCACCTGCAGTCGGCGGTCATCACGCGGATAAAGATTCTGGCGGGAATGAACATCGCGGAGAGGAGGCTCCCGCAGGATGGCCACATCGAGGTCCGCAAGGAAGGCAAGGAGATAGACCTGCGCATAGCGACTTTTCCCCTTGTCCACGGGGAGAAGATTGTCATGCGCATACTGGACCGCAGCGGCATCCGGCTGGGCCTTGCGGAGCTGGGTTTTGACCCCGAGATGCTGTCGGTCTTCGAGAACGTCGTAAACCAGCCCCACGGGATGATTCTGGCCACAGGCCCCACCGGGTGCGGCAAGACCACCACCCTCTATGCCGCGCTCGACACCATAAACTGCGCCGAGAAGAATATCGTGACCATCGAAGACCCGGTCGAGTACGATATCGAGATGATAAACCAGAGCCAGATTAACCCGAAGGCGGGCCTCACCTTCGCGACAGGCCTGCGAGCGCTCTTCAGGCTCGACCCCGATATCATCATGGTGGGTGAAATTCGGGACTACGAGTCGGCCCAGATTGCGATTCAGGCGGCGCTCACCGGGCACCTCGTGTTCTCCTCGCTGCACACCAACGACGCGCCCTCAACCGCGACCAGGCTGATTGACATGGGTGTCGAGCCCTACCTCGTAGCCTCCACCCTGCTCTGCGCGGTCAGCCAGCGCCTCGTGCGCATTCTCTGCCCCAACTGCAAGCAGCCCTACGAGCCCAGCCCGTTTGAGAAGCAGTCGCTGGGGCTGGCGCCCGAAGAGGAAATGACCTTCTACAGCGCACGCGGCTGCAAGCGCTGCAACCAGACCGGCTTCAGAGGGCGAAACGGGATTTTCGAGATACTCGTGCCCGAAGAGAGAGTTCGCTCGTTCATAGTCTCCAAATCACCTGCAAGCCTCATCCGCGAGCAGGCTGTAGAGAGAGGCATGAGCACGCTTCGCCAGGCGGGGCTCAAGAAAGTGCTCGCAGGCTTAACCACGGTCGCGGAAGTGCTGCGCGTAACAGGTGACCAGGCGGTCTAAGATGCCCAAGTACGCCTACAAGGCCAGAGACGCGCTCGGCAAGCAGGTCGAGGGCCTGCTTGAAGCGGCGGATGAGAAGGCTGTCGCCGACAGCATTGCCCGCAGCGGCTACTTCGCCATATCAATCAAGCTGCAGTCAGAAGGTGCCCGTCCCTCCTTCATCTCTCGCTTGCGGGGGGTCAGTCGCCGCCAGCTCGCCATGTTCTCCAGGCAGCTCGCTACCATGGTAAAGGCCGGTGTCCCGCTCCTCTCCGGGCTCGAGATACTTATCCAGCAGCTCAAGGACCCAACTCTTAGCATAGTGCTTCGCGAGATACGGCTCGACCTCAACGAAGGCTCCTCCTTCACGCAGGCGCTCGCCAAGCATCCGCGGGTTTTCTCCAAGCTCTACATATCCACCGTCAGGGTGGGGGAAGAGACCGGTAACCTCGAAGAGGTGCTCGACCGCCTCGCCGACTTCATCGAGTGGGAGGACTCCCTTCGCGCCGCCATAATCGGCAGCCTCCTTTACCCCGTTATCATAATGTTCGTTGCCATCGGTGTCGGGATATTCCTGCTGACCTTTGTCCTGCCGGAGTTCCGCAAAGTGTATGAGAGGGCAAGAGTACCGCTCCCGGGTATCACGAGGTTCATGTTCGGCGTAAGCAGCATCGTGACTAACTACTGGTACCTCTTTGTGGCTGCGGCGGTCGGGATTGTCATCGGCTACATACTCATGAAGCGCAGTTCCGCCGGGCGCTTGAAGATTGATGGCCTGAAGCTGCGCATACCACTTGTACGGGAGTTCGTGCGCAAGATAGCCGCTATCAGGTTTGCCCGCTCGCTCGAGATAATGGCCCGCAGCGGTGTCGCTGTCGTCGCCTCGCTCAACATAATCAGGCAGACCATGACCAATGAAGTCTTCGTCCGCACGATTGATGACATTACCGAGGAGGTCGAAAGGGGCCGCACCGTCGCGAGCGCCCTCGGCGACCACCCTGTGTTTGAGCCCATGCTTGTACAGATGGTCGCAGTCGGCGAGGAAACGGGCCAGCTTGATGACATGCTCGGCTTTGTCGGCGACGCCTACGAGAAACAGATAGACTACCTGAGCAAGAACCTGCCGAAGGTTATAGAGCCTATCCTGCTTATCTTCGTGGCGGGGATGGTCGCCGTTATGGCTCTTTCGCTCTTCCTGCCGATATTCGGGATGATGGAGGCTGTCAAGGGGCTGTAATTCAGTAGGGTTCTTTCTTGCAGGTGCTTGAACGCCATGATTTCCGAACGCCTCTGTGAGATGGGCCTGGTGGCGATAGTAGCCATCATTGTGCTGATATTCGCGCTCGCGCAGGTTGGCGAATTCACCCGCGAGGCCAGGGAATTCGCGCTCAAGGCCGACCTGCACAG